>CAMWXH010000074.1 GCA_947178165.1 uncultured Porphyromonadaceae bacterium
AATTGAATTTCAATAATTTCAAAGTACTATTATGATTTTTTAGTGGACACTAATGTGGAAAATTATATTCTTTTTTGGATATTCAATTCCCTTTCCAGCTTATGAGTTTGTTTTAGGCTGGAAGAAATCGTATGCAGGCAAGAGGAAGAGCCATGTTGCCACGCAGAATGGACCTGTCAACGTTGGGAGTCCCATTGGCGCAAAGAATGCATTCATTGCCGCCTGAATAAAGACTGTGATGAAGATGCCGATTAAGGCCCATATAGCTGATTTCCATGAATTATTGCAGAAAGTTGCTCCAAGTGCTATTCCTGTCAAGACTGCGCTGAATCCATAAAGTCCTTCGGCAATGTCAGAGCCGGGTCCCTGCCATACAATCACGGTTGCCAAGGCCACCGCTGAGGCGATAGCCGCCCACATCGCGGCTCTCCAACTGCTCACGGCAAGAGCGGCAAGGAAGAAGATGCCTGTAACCCAGTTATTGATAAGGAATACTTGTGCAAGACCTTTGAGCCAATAAACCACCAGATCTCCAAATCCAAAGTTGAGCACACTGTGAACGTCGCCGGGAAGTTCGGGGCTTCCCATATATTCCGGCGGAATGCCGTTGAAAAGCCGGGCAGCCAAAAGGAAGAACCATGTAGAAAGCACGAATGGGAAGGTGAAGGCACTCAGTTTCCATTTTCCAAGTACGTTGTCGAGACCTGACTGCACCCATATTGTCATTGCGGAGCAGATGACCAAGGCGATCCACATCCAGATAGTATTGCCGAGGAATGTGGGGAAAGCGCAGCCGACAAGACAGCCGTTGAATCCCCATAAGCCTTGTGCCCCGTTTTTGTCAGGCAGCTGAAGAATATAGCCGGTAAGAGTGGAAATAACTGCTCCCACAACGAGGCCCCAAGCCACAGCTGGGAACCCCTCGGCGTATGCTCCCCAAAAAATGCCGATAGTGAAAAGGAGTCCGGTCCACATATTATCCTGAAACATAACCTGACCGATGCCTCGGAGGCAGGTTCGTGGAAATTCTTTAACCACTTGTGTGGCTGTGTAAAGTTGTGCCATATATGAATGTTTTAGATGTTGAATATAATTCTTAAAAGCTTATTGCACTCCGAGCGTTCAGTCGTGCATAAATTCCCATAAAGCCATCCCGGTTTGAACCCCTTTATAAATTTTAACGTTTAACATTTATAATAGTTTAAAAACATTAAGAATTATGAATATATCTGTTTTCGGTGCCTTTTTTAGAAAGAGAGGTATGATGATGCTCCTGCATATTGTTGTGCTGCTCCTTTCCCTGCTTTTGATAGGAATGATATCGTATGATAGCTTCAAAAACACTACATTTTATGAAGAATACAGCTTCCAGAAATGGCAGTTCTGGATTTGCATGGTCTTTATTTTCGCCTTTTTCGTTGAATTGGCTGTCGCGGAAAGGAAATGGCATTTCTTTTGGACTAACCTTATATTCCTGCTTGTTTCCATTCCATATCAGGCGATAATATATCATTACGGAATACATCTCACACAGGAGGTATCTTATCTGATACGCTACATGCCGTTGATTCGAGGAGGCTATGCCTTGGCTATTGTTGTGAGCTGGTTCACAATGAATAAAGCTACCGGCTTATTCTTCACTTATATCATCATTCTCTTTTCTACAGTATATTTTGCGAGTCTCACCTTCTATCTGTTTGAGACCGGGGTCAATCCGCTTGTGAATGTGTATGCCGATGCCCTTTGGTGGGCGGCGATGGATGTAACCACTGTGGGATCAAACATCACTGCCGTCACCGGTGTGGGGCGTGTGCTTTCTGTTCTTTTGGCGGCATTGGGTATGATGATGTTCCCTATCTTTACTGTCTATGTAACGAATATCATCACTCAGCGCAACAAAGAATCAAAGGAGAATGGCACAACCGTTTCCCTCATAAAGGCATATCATGAGTATGTGAAAAATCATCCCGACGGAGATGATAAAGAAGATTCGAAACAGGAGGATCAGATAGTGGCCGAAGCCTCTGCGCAAGCCAAAGATATAGAGAGCAAAGGAGGAGATAAGGATAAGCAGTAAAGAAATTGAGCATGCATAAACTCAGAGTTATAGGCAGCGCGTATTATAATGAGTTGCGAAAACCGTTTCAGCATAATCAGGTGCCATCGTCTTTAATAGAGTCGGTAAAGGATTTTGCATACGAAATGTGCTTTGGCTCAGGCCATCATCGCACGCACCGGACAGGCGGTCAACATGACCGGAAGGCAGGTGAAAAGTTCTGCAATACATTTCAAGGGAAACTTGCCGAAGCAGTGGTAAGGGAATGCTTAACAGAAAGAGGGCTGACTTGTGGCAAGCCTGATTTTAACGTGTATGGGGAAGGTGTTTGGGATGATTGTGACCTGACGGTTAACGGAAAAACGTTGAGCATCAAATCGGCGGCTTATTTTTCTAATCTACTTCTTTTGGAGAAGGAGGACTACGACTACAATGGAAATTACTTGCCCAACTTGAATGCAGGAGGCACTGCGAGTTATGATTATTATTTGCTCGTAAGAATCAAACCTGATATAAAGCAGATATTCCGTAACTCGAGAATGTTATTTTCAGACAACATCAGTAAAGAGAGTATTGACTCAATAATCAGCTCGCAAACCTGGTATTATGACATAGCCGGCTGGATAACGCATTCAGAATTTGTGTCAGTAATACGGAGTGGTCATGTCATCCTTCAGAATGCCCTTCTCAACGGCAGTGTGCGTATGGATGCCTCCAACTATTACGTCCAATCTGGCGACATGCATCCGATAGAGGAACTTGTGGAATTGCTATCTTAAATTTTTCTATTATAGAATGTGTAGAATTTAGTCCCCTTTTATTTCAGCCTGATTTGGAGATTAAGTTTGAAATATACTTTGTCGTTCTCTTTGCGGTATAGCGAAGCGTAGCCATGACGATGGGTTTTACCTCGTTCAAGATAGGCGTTCTTGAAAAGGAAGTCCTCGAAACGGTTCTGATCGTAGAAATGATAGCAGAGTATTTCGCCGTCTTTCTTGACTACAAGATAGCCACCATTAGCATCATATTTGCCATTCCATTTTTTAGATGGCATCATACCGAGCGCAGCAGACGTAAGTAGTTTCTTTAATTTGTAGGTATAAACATCCACAGCATCGGCTTCATCGAATCCAAGTGGGTTAGATTGCGCGAGCGTGTCAGTAAGTTCTTCGAACATACGACCACGAGTATTGAATTGCTCAAGTAGCAGTTGAGCAATAGTGGCTCCGAGCCCCAAGTCTATCATATCAAGATTGCGTCGAAAAATATCGTTGTCAATTTTTTCAAAAACGAGTTTGCCACCTTTCTGCACAATCGCACCAATACGATCTATTATTTTTGAACGAGTATCAATTGCATTTATGTGCGCAATTTCATCATTTGAAAGGTAGCAACCCTCAATTCTATATACAAAGTTGGTTGCACTGCTTGCATTCAGCAAAGTGGAATCTCCTCCCAACTGAGATTTTATGCTGAATCCCATTTCGTTGTTAATCTTAGTACGTTGATCGTGGAGAATGATGTGAATATCAGTCTTGTCGGAAGAACTTGCTTTAAGTGATGTGCAGTAAATTCTATCCATAAATGCTTGCGTGCGAGCGACTGGGAAAGACCGCGCTCCGGCAGGTTTCTCATTAATAGCTTTCAATAAAGCTTCAGCTTCAAAAAGAAATTTTGAAGCAGGGAGGCGAAGTAGCTCCTCTCCATCAGAAGTGGTGATAACAATGTCTGCACTTTCGACCCTGTAATCATATATACCTCCTTTTTCGGAGCGAATAATCATAATAATAGGATAAACCAAATTCTTGATTTTTTCAAGATTTTGGTCACCGGCATATACTTTACTCTCACCAAGAAGTTTTAGCAAGGTGTATATTTCACTCCACTCGCCAACGTTACCTTTAATTTGTTTGTACTCGCTCATAATGAAAGAATTTTTTTGTCAGATAAAACACTAAGAAGTTGCTTTGCAGTGGCTTGAATTGCCGGAACTGCAACCGAGTTACCGAATTGCTTATATGCCGATGCGTCTGCAACTGGAATTTGGAAAACTGGCGCCCCATCACCATTGTCATAAACTGGGTAGCCTTGTAATGCTCCCCATTCGCGAGGAGTCATTCGACGCCAACCGTTCTTATTATACTCGCCTTTAATGCGAGTGGTCGGAGTAAGGTCTTTTTGGCGAGTATCGATTACGATATTTCGTTCACGACCCATCCCCCCGACAACGATTGCATTAGCAACCTCGTTGTCACCTACAATGGCATACCCGAAACCGTTGCCCTTACTTGCATGGCGTTCCTTGTGGCGAATGAGGGTGTCAACGTAGGTTGTTGAAAGATAATACTTGGACGGCACAGGATCTTTTTCGCGAATGTCAATAAAATGTTTGGTAACTTCCTTCTGTTCGGGATAAGAAAAGTCTTTAGGGTTAATGCCTAGGTCTTTTCTGAAACCGACAATATAGATGCGTTCGCGATGTTGGGGTACACCGAAATACATAGCGTTCACTATTTGAGGAGGAATGACAGTGTAGCCGATTTCATCAAGAGTATTAAGAATAGTCTTTAGAGTTTTACCTTTATCGTGAATGGCAAGTCCTTTCACGTTTTCAAGGAAAAAGGCTTTTGGTTGTTTACGACGAAGGATTTCCGCTACATCAAAGAATAATGTACCTCGAGTTTCCTCAAAGCCCAAACGCTTGCCGGCCAGTGAAAACGCTTGACATGGAAAGCCGGCGCAAAGAATATCGAAGTTATCAGGAATATATTGTTTGGTATGTTCCGAAGTAATGTCGCCAAACGGCACTTCTCCATAGTTGGCAAAATAAGTTTTTTGAGCTTGTGCATCCCATTCAGAGGAGAAAACACATTGGCCGCCGAGATTTTGAAATGCCATACGAAAACCACCTATGCCGGCAAAAAGGTCAATGAAAGTAAACTTAGGGTTTGCAGGGCCGGGGAACGGTATATCATTCAGATCATCAAAAAGTGAACGTTGAAAAGGACTCATAGGCTCACAAGCAACGGAGCAATCAATATCAACTTTACTCAGTAAGACTGAATTAGTCCACGCATCAATAAGTTCCTTGGCTTTCGACTGATATATTTCTCCGTGCTTCTTGCCTTTGAGCATAAGGGAGTGGGTAACGATGGCGAGTTGTGTAGGGAAAGGAATAACTACAAGGTCATCGTTCTCGTCGACCTTATCGAAGCAGGTACGCTCGTCATATATCTGGACGGGACCTGCTTTTTTATATCCCAAATCCATAAGTGTAAATGTCAGTCTATCTTTGTTCATTATAAAGATCTGTTATTACATTTAGAGGTATATGGTTTTTTCGTAAGAACAATGTCTGACTTTTTCGGTTAATATTTACGATGCTAACGAGAAAGAAAGCAGTTGACAAATAATAGGAGGTGTGCCAAGATTTTGGGCTTGTACCTTTGCTTAGTTTGTGCAACATACATATCCGTCGCTTTTCTTTCAACAATACACCTGTCATTATAAAGTAAGAAAGTACGAGTAGGCAGACAGGCGACCAAGCCTTTTGTGACTACGACAACAAGGAAGTTCCTTAAAGTGTGGAATATAAATTATGATTACATAAGGTGGTCTTTTGGCTGCATGTACGCGTAGTATATTACAAAGTTACGAAAAAAAACCGAGACTTTGAACCTGGATGCAAAATTAGTGCGCGATACTGCCAAATTATTGCGCACTAAGGTTAAATTATGTATGATATGTTAATAATTTTCGATAGCTAATACGAATCGCACAACGGCTTCTCATGCGAGTGAAAGGGACACTTCCATTGAATTTTACAGTTCATATCAACTAATTTCTAATGGTACGCATGTCAAAGTAATAGGAGGGGATTCCCATTTTAGAGGCTTTATATCGTAACAACGCGCCAAAAGATTCTTCATGGGTTGATATGAGAACCGTATAATTCCGGAATTCATGCCTGAGTGTTTCTATCAGACCCCAAATATTCATATCATCCATAGTCTGGACAGGATCATCGATAGCAATGAAACTATGATTTGCATAAAGTTTATTGAGAGCCAGCATAAACGATATAATGACCGCAGTAATCTGACCGCTACTCATGTTTAGCAACACATCAACATCATGATCTCGTCTTCCAGCCGTAAACAGAACGTTGGAATGTTCATCGTATTTAAGAAATACCCCCCGCCCATAATGACAATCCTGCATTATTCTTCCGCTATAGATATAAAAGAGTATTTCAATATCAGAGATCAGTTTCTGGATATAAGACTTTTTTTGTGTTTTTATCTCCTTAATGATAGAACTCAATGTCTTCAGTTTACTCTCCATATCACCAAGTAATGCTTCGTGCATTTCGATATCTTTATCTAACCGAATTAAGATGTCAGAGGATTGATGCAACCATTGTGATAGGATATATTCTTGTTTTAAATCAATATTCTCTATGGTAAATACAGATGGTTGGAAGGCTCTTAATTGAGATATATGAAAGGATTCCAGTCTGTTGAGATCAACATCCTTTAAATTATTTTCTTTAATACTATTAAAAACAGTTATCACATTATTATATGTATGAGGTAAAATATCCCCTTTTTCAATAGTAATACCGTATGTTTTGATAAGAGTTGTTAAGAACTGCTTGTAATTTATATTCCTTACTGCTTCTACCACACTGTTATCAATACCAACTTCTGATAGAATTAGTCCAATTTTATCCAATACTGAAACTTTGAATTTAATCTTAAATTCAGATAATATAGATAGATTCGAGTTTCCCATACTATCAAGCATCACTTTCAATAGCTCTCCCTGACTATTAATGTGATCCAATAGTACGGTTCTTTCTCCATAGTCATGACCACATAAAGGACACCTTGATTCTTTCTGAAATGCAGGAGAAACATATTCCTTTAAAATCTCCTCCCGCTGGCTCCAAAGATTCCAATAGTGTTTATGTAAGTCGTTTAGTTGTCTTACTTGATGATCAATATCTTTAACAGTTTTTATGATAGAAGTTAGCTCTTCTTCTTCAATATATTTAACAAGGATAGGTCTATGTTCCGATAATTTATATACAAGTTTGTCTAAATCAGTATCTTGGTCGATTAATATACGAAGATCTGAATATAGATCATATAATTCAAGCATCTCTTTCTCCTCAGAGAATTGGATAAACATCGCTATATCCTTAAATGCATGTTCATTTTGAAAAGGTTGAGTATCCCGCTTCAAGCAATACAATTTATAAACCTCTCTGTTTTGAATATAATATCGAGCCTCCGTCAAAAGTCCTGAAGAACCTACAAGCGAGGTCAGAGTATCAATGTCCAAGCTTGGATTCTCTCCGTCCCACCCCTGAGCGTTGGTTAACTGTAAATATGGAACTTCCTTTTTACCTTTTGCTCTTAAGGAATCCATAATTCTTGTTTTTTCAGAGTTTAATACATTTAGCTTTAATTCATATTTATTCTTTAATTCATTAATCACTCCTTTAGAAGCATCAAGTTTTTCAAGATCTTGGTCAAATGACTCAATATCAAATATCGAATTTATTTTCTTACGACGAAGGTTAGAAGTGCTTTTAAGAAACTGATCCGAGTTCTCTTGATCAAGATAATAGATGAATCCGTACTTAGATACTAATGATTTGGAAAATAATTTCGTCAATTCATTATCGGTGATTTCATGATAGTTTTTTTCTTTATTAGGAGTACATTCACTAAGGTAGAGTTTATTAAAGGGTTCAAATGACAGTGGGTTTGTCAGTTGCTCTGTTCTTGCTTCACGCTTCAGCCAAAATGAGGAACCATCCTTTTTCACAAGAATTTCCACTGAAACTCTATCCACTTTCGTATCATGAACCAAAGGTTTCTTATTATCGCTTAGTTTGCCACGTCTATCGGAAAAATTATTAAATTCCAATAATCTCTGGATTTTACCGGTAATAACAAGTTCAATAGCATCAAATATGGTAGTTTTCCCATACCCGTTCTTCCCCCCAAGAATGAAGTAATTATTATTTGAGAAGTTAATACACAATTCTGGAAAACCCTTAAAATTATGTGCTTCAATTCTACAAATCCTAAATGCATACATAATTCAAAACTTATTGTCTAGGTTTTAAATATTTGTTAATCAATTCATTTTCAATCTTTTTTGGATTGACATTAATAGCCCACTCATATATTTGTTTCTGCGATTCACTTTTAGGGATAAAATGATTAACAAGTCCATCGGCCTTTTGAGGAGTTACGTTCATCATCAGAAAAGGAAGTTTATGTGCCAATGAGTAAAGCAGGTGATACGCACCTACTCTTTGATTAGAGTCTTCCTCTTCACATTTGAGTAAAGAGAATGTATATCTATCCATAAGAGTTCTCATTATGTTTTTAGGATCAAACAGAGGTAAAGCATCTTGGAGGTCTTTATCTGTATATGAAATCACGTACTTTTTAAAGCAGAACGGGTCATCCTCCAAGTCAATGATAATTTGTTTAAGAGTATCAGTAAGTGCTTCCACTTTCATGAGTATTATCATTGATATATTTTTTTCAACAGATTTATTGCTGTTAAATTCATTTAGTTCTGTCACATATGATAGAACTTCAGACTGGGTTTCCAGTAAATTTTCCCTATAATCACTCACAATCCAAAAATCATCATGGATAGCATGTTTGAATACAGGTATATTTTCATTACCATTATAAAGATTGTATTCGTTTATTTCAAACAAAACTTTCAAAATTTCCTTCATACGTTACCTTTATTAAAATCTTCTATAGAGAGGAGGCCAATGCGTTTTTTTGAAAATATACTTCGGTCACTCTCAGTATCATCTATATCTGTTATATAGTGGCTATGCTCTGCTATATTAGGTACTGACTCTGTAATATTTAACGCCAGAAGCCAATCATACTCCCAAAGCATATCTAAATTTGCGCCGTTTTTTCTTAGTGCCCAGATTCTACGAGAGATTTTTGTATCTTCAAATACGGCGGGAGAAACGTATTTTTTGTTGATTTGCCACTCAATGCCCTTAAGAGTCATTTGGTTTGCTTCACCGATTAAGTCTATTAGATCGGCAATTCTTTTTCTATTAGCAATCTCTATTAAACGTTTGGTTCCGCTATGGATATTTGTATCTGGATATATCCTACAAAGCACCTCTGAAATTTTTTCCTTCGTCATAGACGTGAAATTGGCACCCATAACATTTACCATATCAGGAAGCAAGTCTTCCCATAAGTTCTCGGATTCATATTCTTCGACCTTCATTGCCAAATTCTCGAGAAAATGATAAGCTATCAGTCTATCCAAATGTGTTTTAGAACATGCCTCCATGGGGTCTGTGGTCAGGAGTTTCCATATCTCTTCAAAAGTGATTGCCGATTCTTCTCCTCGAGCAATTTCTCTAAGCTGTTTCTTGCTATTATGATATTTTTTCTGAATTTCAGTAACTTTTTCTTCAAAAAATTGAATAATGGCTGCTTTTGCAGATGAAGGAAGGTTTTTATTTTCTTTTAATACTAATATAGAATCCACCAATGAGTCAATCCCCTCAAGAACTTCTTTTGAGTTTCTTGATTTCTTATTTTCATGATCTTCATAAGATTTAATTCCATAAACCTCAGGGATATCTTGCTCCTTATTACAGTGAAAAAACATCGTGGCATCTTTATTACACAAATTTGCATCTTCCAGATGCTTCTTGTTTTCAACCATTTGCTTAAATGCCTCGTCAAAAGATCCTGACTTATATATTTTGCACTGGTGAAGACTCACGGCCTTATTGGATTCGTCATGAATAGAAAAATCCTCATAAGAATCCAAATAAACCTTAAATTTCAGAAAAGATCTATCCTCTTTATTTTTAGATAGTGCCTTATAAGTATGATGTAGAACCACATAAATAGCCCACCATGCTTGATATATAAATCCTGCCCATGAGCCAATTGCGGAATTATAGTAGCGTCTATCCATTTTTACAAGTTCTGACATTTAATCTTTTCTACCTCTTCATTTAGTTTGCGAATTAACTATTTCCAAACAAGATAATAACAGATTATCATAATGGGAAGGAGAGTGATTAAAGATATTGATGGGGATAAATCATTTCTAAGAAACTGATTTATAAAACAAATTGGAAACGTAATCACACCTTTCTAAGAAGAAATATGCTAAATCCCTTACGTATGATTTCTTTAGAGTCATAGCAATGGCAAAGTTAATAAAAATAAGCGACATATCCTTGCAATTTTGTTACTGACGGTCTATCTATGAAAAACATTTTCTTTTTTTGGAGGAACAAGTAGATGAGTACTCTGGTGATTATAATCGGACGTCCGAAACGATGTGGCATCTTACATTAGAGTTTCTAAGTATTATTCTGTTGTTAGAAACATCAGGAAGTTATAACAGAGCAATAAATAATCTTTTAATTACTGTTGCTCTTTATGAAGGTTCCGGTCACGCTCTTGGGATTTCTTGACACTTCGGATGGAGTTCCGGTGGCTACTACTGTTCCTCCGTCTTCGCCTCCGCCAGGGCCCATGTCGATTATATAATCGGCGTTTCGTATCACATCAAGGTCATGCTCAATCACAATAACGGTTGCCCCGAGATCAATAAGTTTCTGGAACACTACAATTAGTTTCCTCACATCGAGCGGATGTAGCCCGATGGTTGGCTCATCAAAGACAAACAGTGTGTCGTTCTGTTCGCGTCCCATCTCTGTGGCAAGCTTTAATCGCTGCGCTTCACCTCCTGAGAGGCTTGGCGTGGCTTCGCCAAGAGTGAGGTAGCCAAGGCCGAGATTATAGAGCGTTGTCAATCTGGAGGCTACGCTTTTATGTGCCGAGCATTCCTCTTTTGCAATCTCAACATCATTATCCATTAGTTCCGGAAGCGACACGTCATGGCCAGAAGCTGCGGGAATCTTGAATGACCATGCTTTTTTGCTGTAACGCGACCCTTTGCATTCCGGGCACGGAATATCTACGTCGGGAAGAAATTGCACATCAAGGCTTACAGTTCCTGTCCCGTCGCATACGGGACACCTCAGGCTTCCCGTATTGTATGAGAAATCGCTTGCCTTAAGTCCCTCATTTTTTGCCACTGATGATCTCCCGAATATCTTGCGCAATTCATCGTGGATATTGGCGTAGGTGGCTACAGTTGATCTCACATTAGCACCGATGGGCGTTGAATCTATAAGCTTTAAATGCTTTATCTCGGGAGCAGACACGGAAACAAGATGTTCAGGCATCGCTTTGCCGTCAATAGCGGCCTGCAATGCGGGAACAAGGCTTTCAAGCACCATAGTGGTCTTGCCGGAACCGGAAACACCGGTCACTACAGTCAGCCGACCTTTCGGAACACTTATCTCAAGCGGTTTAACCGTATGAATCGCTGAAGTGGTCATTTCAATGCTCCCATCCTCAAATATCTCCCCGGCAGGAATTTCCGGCCTTATCCTTTGCTCCTCTTTGCCCGATAGAAATTCTCCTATTTTGGAATCGGGATCCTTTTCAATCTGAGGTATGGTCCCTTCAGCTATTATCTTCCCTCCGTTCGCACCGGCACCTGGTCCCAACTCAACCACCCAATCGGCTTCGCGGAGAATCTGAGTGTCATGATCCACAAGCACAATGGAATTGCCATCTGCAATAAGGTCTTTCATCACCCCTTTCAATCCATTGATATTGGCCAGATGTAGGCCTATGGAGGGTTCATCAAGCACATAAAGTATTCCGGTGGTCCGGTTGCGCACAACCCTTGCCAGTTGCATTCGCTGGCGTTCGCCGGTGGAAAGGGTTGACGATGCGCGGTCAAGCGTCAGGTAGCCAAGTCCGAGATCAACCAAACGGCGTGCAGTAAGTAGAAAAGATTCGCCAATATTTATAGCCATCTGTTTCATCTCTTCAGGAAGAGTGTCAGGAACAGACTTTACCCATTCAATCGCGCCCGATAGGGTTTTGGATGTGGCCTGGTCAAGACCGATTCCATCTATACGCGGGGCACGCGCGGCTTCTGATAGGCGCGTGCCATGACAGCAGGGACACACTTCGCTTTTCAAGAACTTCTCCACACGTTTCATTCCCTTTTCATCTGTCACTTTAGAGAGTGCATTCTCTACGGTATAGACGGCATTATAGTAGGTGAAATCGAGTTCACCGGCTGTCTGGCTTTTCTTGGCTTTATAAAGAATTGTTTTCTTTACGGCCGGCCCGTTAAAAACGATGTCGCGTTCCTTTTCTGTGAGCTGGTTGAATGGGACATTTGTCCTTACGCCCATTGCTCTGCACACATCGGTCATGAGCGACCACATCAGGCTATTCCAGGGTGCGACGGCGCCCTCGTCGATGGTCAGCGTCTCATCAGGAACAAGAGTGGAGCGGTCAACTGTCATGACAACCCCTGTTCCTCCGCATTTCTCGCATGCACCTGTGCTGTTGAAAGCGAGGTCTTCCGCTCCCGGACCGAAGAATTTTGTGCCGCAGTTTTCACAAACGAGCTCCTTTTCAGCGGCGACATCAAGAGAGGGCTTATGATAAAGCCCGCAATTGGGACACCTATGACTGGCGAGACGTGAGAACATAAGGCGCAGGCTGTTGAGAAGTTCAGTGCCTGTCCCGAATGTGCTCCTGACACCGGGAACGCCCGGGCGCTGGTGGAGGGCTACAGCCGCCGGAACATGCAATATTTCCTCGACATCAGCCCTTGCGGATTGAGTGATCCTTCTTCTGGTATATGTAGAAAGGGCTTCGAGGTATCTCCGTGAACCTTCTGCATACAGCACGCCTAAGGCAAGTGAAGATTTGCCTGATCCCGACACTCCGGCGATCCCGACAATCTTTCCAAGAGGAATATCCACGTTTACATTCTTTAGGTTATGCACCTTAGCGCCTCGTATCTTGATTTTATTGTTCTCCATTTTATGTCAATTGTTTGAAACCTCTTTCTTATAATGATTTAGATTGTGAAGTTGTTTATCTCCTAATTCGTGCCAGCCTTGCGGCACTTGGAAATTGATGGGGATTGTCTGCATAGAAAATGGGCTTTAACGCACTGCGAAAGTACGGCAAAGCCCACTATGCGGAAAAGACAGTATAATCAAGACCTTATTTAATTTCCTTGGCTTTAAGCAGAATGAGATATGGTTCAGAGTCCGAGTTTATGCGCATAACCGAGTCGTTCTCAATTTCGACGGAACCAAGCATAGGAAGAATTTTACGCATGGCTTCTTCGGTATTCATATTGTCGCAAGCAAGTTCAGTCCAGGCTGCATCCTCAAAAGAAATGGAGTTACCAATGAGTTTGTAATGCCCTGCGCCGTGGTTACAGTTAGTCATGACAGAATAGTTACTGTCAGCGTCAAAGAGAACATACATACGGCTATCTGGCACTTCATCAGTCGGACGGACATAGTTGGAGTCATTGAAAAAAATGTTTTCAATGTACCACTGGCCGAGGACGTTGGCAATATAAAGGGTGTCAGATGTTGTAGTGTTAGCCTTGGCTTCCTCTTGGCTCTGACTTTTATTTCCGGAGCAAGATACTGCAAGGAGAGCAAAAAGTGAAAATATTAAATATTGAACTTTCATATCGCTTGAATTTATGCACAAATTTAGTCATAAATTGTGAGATTTGCAAGTAGTTGCAAAGGCGACTCCCGATGTGGGAGCTGCTGGAGATGGGGCGGTCAGTTAACCACTTCGCTTCCTTTGCAATGCCGATAAGCTGCTTGATGTTGTACCACTTGCCCCGGAACAATGAACCGTAGTAAGGAATGGGATAATAGGTGCTGTCGACAGTCGGGATGCACGAGAGGATGGCGAACTTTCGGGTCTTCGACCCTTTGGCGAGTTTGTCTTGCAGATCTCGCCACCGAGAAGCCGGGTCGAGCAGGTCTACAACAGAGTTAAAATTGAGGTCTGAAAAAGAGAAGTCCATAACTTGCTGATATTTTCAGCGAAGTTATGGACCTTATGACGGTTGCGAAAAGACGCTTATAAGGATTGTTTTGCGATGGTCGTGTAGTGGGTTATAAAATCCGATTTAGCATTAGTATAGCCGTCTCGATCATGCTCAAATGACTTCCACAAGGATAGTTTGAGCTTTTCATAATCTTTGGCAACGTCTGAATGGGTATTTAAGTAGTCTCGGAAATATATTTCATCATTATTGCCAGTCAATCTGATATGGATATGAAATACCTTATCAGCAAAGCCGTTAGTAGTATAACCTTTATTAAAATCAAGCCCTGTTTTATTTTCATTCATGCAAATATAACCGGCTTTCACCAGAAGTTTTTTTATGGCGGTGAAATTTGCAGTATTATCAGTTTCTACTAATATATCTATTATGGGTTTTGCCCAGATACCTTTAATAGCAGTACTGCCAATATGATTGATGCGAAAAATTAAATCACCAAGTACAGTTTGAAGATGGGATATTTCTTGTATAGCCAAATCCGACCAATCGGGATTGGGTGCAGTCAGAATTATAGGGAATAGTTGCCATAATTCTTCAAGAGTCATATCTTCAAGCTTTTTCATAGTGCAAATTTACTAATAATCCGCGAGTTATCAAGGGAATACTTCACAATCGTTTACACGGAGTTGACGGTAAACGCTGCGCGAGCCTCGAAGCCGGGCAGCGTTTCAACGGAGTTGAAATTGAGGTCGGAAAAAGAGAAGTCCATAACTTGCTGATTTATGCAGCGAAGTTATGGACCTTATGACGGTTGCGAAAAGACGCAA
>CAMWXH010000075.1 GCA_947178165.1 uncultured Porphyromonadaceae bacterium
GTGTATCAGCTCCATATTCCTTTGCTAATTTTAAAGCAATCTCAGCCTCATCATTCTGGAAATTCAGTTTATGAATATAGGCTCTAAGAAGGAATAAATTTCCATTTCGGGGATACGTTTTCATTGCTTCGCGCAGTGATTCAGAAGCTTCCGGAAGTTTGCCGTGGTCAGCAAGGAGCAATACCTTGTAAAAATATATATTCTCGTCAGGGCTTAGGGCTAATGAACTGTTATAAAGTTTGACTGCTTCCTCATAATCACCATTCCTTGCCTTTATAGTCGCCAGTCCATTATACGACTGAGGGTTTTCAGGGTATAACCTTTTAAGCATAATAAAGTCTTTTTCCGCTTTTTCCGTATGACCTTGGTCGAGCATTAGCATCCCCCTTATCATTCTTGGCCATTCGAGGGTGGAATCATTTTCAAGCAGATGATCGAGGTCGGAGATTGCATCTTCAAATCTCTTCTCTTGTAGAAACAGAGCGGCGCGTCCGGTGAGCATCTTTTCAGAATTGGGTTGCAGTGACAGCCCAACGTTATAGGCTGTCAAAGCGCCCTCTGTGTCATGAAGGTTATTGCGAATCTCGGCAAGATTTGACCATAATAGCCAGTTTGTCTTATTGGCAGGTTTCAGCCGGAGGGCATTCACTGTCGCTCTTTCAGCATCCTCCCATCTCTTGTGTGCAGAATAATAGTCTGCGGAGTCAACCAATTCTTCAAATGAAAGATCTTTTACCCCTGAATTGGCCATTGAATTGAGAGAGATATTGAAAATAGCAAAAATTGCAAAGAACAACAGGGAGCAAGCTTGCTTGCTCCCTGTCATTTTATAAGATTTCTTATTAGTCATCATTTGGATTGAGCGGCTTTGTAACGTTCAACTCCTGAACGGAGGAATTGGAGATATTTTGGAACATTTTCATCGTAACTATATGGTTTTGCAAGAGGTTTGCCCTCATTGTCAACCAATACATAGTAGGGCTGAGCGTTTGCTCCGAATTTGGAACGTTCAAGATAACTCCATTTGTCACCGTATGTTCTCAGAGTTCTTTCAGTTCCATCTTTTTCAGTCACGGTGATAGGCGATGGGAGAGGTTTCTTATCATCAACCATAAGCGTGATCAGCACATAGTCGTTTTCAATTATCGACTTCACCTCAGGATTAGTCCACACGGCGGCTTCCATTTTCCGGCAGTTTACACATCCGAAGCCTGAGAAATCTAACATAACGGGCTTATGAAGTTCCTGTGCCATGCGCATTCCCTCTTCATAATCCGAAGAGGATGCATCAACGCTTCCTTCATAAAGGTTGAAATCCTGAGTTGAAACAGGCGGTGCAAATGCGCTGATACTCTTCAGAGGAGCTCCCCAGAGGCCCGGAATCATATAAACTGCAAAAGCAAGCGATATGCAGGCGAGAAGGAAACGGGGAACACCAATCTTCTCCACTTTCGAATCGTGGGGGAATGTGATCTTGCCAAGAAGATAAACACCGAGCAGACCGAAGATGACAATCCACAAAGAAACGAACACCTCACGGTCAAGAATCCTCCAGCCATAAGCAAGGTCGGCAACCGAAAGGAATTTGAGTGCGAGTGCCAGCTCAAGGAAACCGAGCACGACCTTAACAGTGTTCATCCAGCCACCGCTCTTAGGCACGGATTTAAGGACAGTGGGGAAGATGGCAAACAATGTGAACGGAAGGGCAAGAGCTATGGCAAAACCGGCCATGCCGACTGCCGGAGAGATAAAGTTGGATGTAGCGGCAGCCTCAACAAGCAGAGTGCCGATGATTGGTCCTGTACATGAGAATGATACGAGAACCAGAGTAAAGGCCATAAAGAAAATGCTGAGATAGCCTGTAGTTGAATCCACCTTCGAATCCATCTTGTTGGTCCATGATGCCGGGAGAGTGAGTTCAAAACCACCCATGAAGGAAACTGCAAACACAACAAGCAGAAGGAAGAAGGCATTGTTAAAACCGGCAGATGTGGCAAGTTCATTTAGAGCGGATGCACCGAATAGTGCCGTGACAAGAAGACCCAGCAGCACATATATCACAATGATGGAGATTCCATAGGTTGCTGCCGCCATAATTGACTTGCGTCTTGTTTTGTTCTGTTTCAGGAAGAAACTTACGGTCATAGGAATCATAGGCCAGACGCAAGGAGTGACCAATGCAATTAGACCGCCGATAAATCCGGCTATGAAGATATACCATAAGGAGCGGCTCTGCTGTTCCGGATTCTCTTCAAAGACTTTAAACTCTGCTTCAACATTTGCCCACCAATTGGACGTGTCTGCGCCTGAAAGGTTCACACCCGGTACAAGAGGGGGATCGGAACTCTGGAGGGAGTCAACCATAGCCGCAACTTCGTCAGCCTTCTCTTCAGTTGTGACTTCATTTTTCTCTTTCTCCTCATTCTTCTCTTTTGCTTCATCCTCTTTCTTTGAGGCCGCTACCGGAGCCTTTCCTTCAAATTTATGTGACCCGAAAACCTGGAAACAGCTTCCATCATTACATACCTGACCGGTAATTTCAACCTTTGCAGTATATGTAGGTTCAGTGGCCTTTAATTTTTGTGTAAACTTCACGGTGCCCGACCAATAATGCTCCTCTACACCGAATATATCGTTAAATTCTTTTGAATAGGCTCTGTCGGCCTGCGGTTTGCCAACAAGCGAACATCCTTTAAGATCAAATGTCATTACAAGAGGATTTGATCCCATAGGAGGATTATCGAAGGCATAAAGATGGAATCCTCTCTCGATTTTTGCAGTAATCTCAAGAGCCGGGTCGGTTGTGTTGTCACCGACAAGCCTGTATGACCAGGTCACATTATCAGCCAATGCCGAGAATGCCAAGGAGGTCAACAGCGTTAGGACAAAAAGTAGTTTTCTCATGGATGTTATATGAAATTAATTAAGTTTCAGTATATTAGATGCATTAAAAAGTACATAATTAAGAATAAGTCATCTTTTTAATTGAATCTTGTTGTAAAATTAAGTAAAAATTGTTACATTTGCAATTGAACTTTTAGAACTTTTTTATGCATTCTTTATAGAAATTGTTAAGGAAAGTTCTTTGAGAAAAAGATGAAAAGCTCAAACAGCAGAGGAGACTGCTGTAAAATAGATAATACCTTATATAAATAATACACATGAAAACGAAACATCTTTTATTAGGAGATGAAGCTCTTGCTTTGGGAGCACTTCATGCCGGGCTTTCGGGTGCATACGCCTATCCCGGAACCCCATCAACGGAGATTATGGAATTTATTCAGCAATCTCCGATAGCGCGTGAAAGAAAGATCCATTCCCATTGGTCATCAAATGAAAAGACAGCGGTGGAGGAGGCTCTTGGAATGTCTTATTGCGGCAAGAGAGCCATCACTTCCATGAAACACGTTGGCTTGAATGTAGCCGCCGACCCATTTGTAAACTCTGCCATGACAGGTGCCAACGGAGGTCTTTTGGTGATTGCGGCAGATGACCCGTCAATGCATTCTTCGCAGAATGAACAGGACTCGCGTTTCTATGCTGATTTTGCAATGATACCGGCTCTTGAGCCATCCAATCAGCAGGAAGCGTACGATATGGCGGAATATGGCTTTAATCTTTCTGAGCAATTCCAGATTCCTGTTCTCGTGCGTCTTGTGACTCGTCTAAGTCATAGCCGTGCGGTGGTAGAGACTTCCGAAGAGGTAAGAAAAGAAAATGATTTGCATTATCCAGCGCGCCCGAAACAGTGGGTGTTGATGCCGGCAATGTCAAAGATCAGGAACAAGCAGCTTATTGCAGATTTTGAAGATTTGCAATACGTCTCAGACAAGTCGCCGTTCAATAAATATGTGGATGGGAAGGATCATAGGCTTGGAATTGTGGTTAGCGGAATAGCTTACAATTATCTTATGGAAGCATTCCCGAAAGGAGTGCCATTCCCCTTGGTGAAAGTGAGTCAGTATCCATTGCCAAAGAAACTTATCAGCAGGTTGTATGAGGAATGTGATTCCTTGCTTGTGCTCGAAGAGGGCCAGCCGTTCATCGAAAAACAGTTACGTGGGCTTCTTGATGCCGGCAAACCTATAATGGGCAAATTCAGCGGCGAAGTTCAAAGAGATGGTGAGCTTAATCCCGATATTGTTAGAAATCTGTTTATGGCAGTTTCTCCCGACTATATGGAGATGGAAAAGGCTAACCGCCATGTTCCTGCCAAGAACGTAGTGTCGCGTCCGCCTGCATTATGTCAGGGTTGCGGTCATCGTGATGTATATGGCGCCCTGAACGATGTGCTTAAAGAATATGAAAACCCAAAAGTGTTTGGCGACATAGGCTGTTACACTCTCGGTTTCCTCAGTCCGTTCAATGCCATAGACACTTGCGTGGATATGGGAGCTTCAATCACTATGGCAAAAGGTGCGGCAGATGCCGGTCAGCATCCCTCAGTGGCCATAATAGGCGATTCCACATTCACACACAGCGGCATGACCGGGCTTCTTGATGCCATCAATGAGGATTCTCCCATCACTGTCATAATATCTGATAACCTGACCACCGGCATGACGGGAGGTCAAGATTCCCAGGGTACAGGCAAACTTGAGGAGATTTGCCTTGGGCTCGGAGCTGATCCCGCACACGTCCGGACCATTGATTCTCTGCCAAAGAATCATGATGAGATGGTGAAGCTCTTTAAGGAGGAAATCGACCATAAAGGTCTTTCTGTGATCATATCTCGCAGAGAGTGCATTCAGACAGCACGTAGGAAAAAGAGCTAATTTCTAATTAAAATTTGAGAAAAAGATGAAAACAGATATAATTCTGGCCGGTGTTGGCGGTCAGGGAATCCTTTCCATAGCTACAATCTTGGGAGCTGCGGCTCTTGAAGAGAATCTCTATCTTAAGCAAGCTGAAGTGCATGGAATGAGTCAGCGTGGCGGGGATGTGCAGTCAAACTTAAGGATAAGTTCCAATCCTATCCATTCCGACCTCATTCCTCTTGGGGGAGCCGACCTCATCGTCTCTCTTGAGCCAATGGAGGCTTTGAGATATAAGGAATATCTTTCACCGGAAGGTTGGATTGTGACCAATACAAATCCATTTGTAAATATACCCAACTATCCGGAGATGGAAGAGGTGGAGAAGGAGCTTTCCGCTATCCCCAATGTTGTTGCCTTCAATATGGATGAGAAAGCAAAAGAATTGCTATCGCCAAGAAGTTCAAATATGATTCTCCTTGGAGCCGCTTCTCCATTCATAGAACTTGCACCGGAAAAGATAGAGGATGCCATACGCACCGTTTTTGGACGGAAAGGAGAGAAAATTGTTGAGTCTAATATCAAGGCATTCCGCGCCGGTCGCGAATTTGCAATGAAAAAATCTTGAAGCGATGTTTCCTATAAATAATGAAACACTGAACGATGCGATTTCGCGTCTGGCGATTATCGATATCACGTCTGCTACAATACGTCAGATCTGTTCTCTCGCTGCCGAACTCGAAGGGATTGCAGAAGAGAAAATGGTGCATCTTGAAATGGGCAACCCCGGGTTGCCTGCCGAACAAATAGGCATTGAGGCTGAAATAGAATCCCTGAAGAGAGGGGTGGCAAACACTTATCCCAATATCGCCGGAATCCCGGAGCTAAAACTTTGGGGCGAACGCTTCATAAAGGCATTTCTTGACCTTGACGTGCCGAAGAAGGGGATTATACCCACAGTGGGATCAATGCAGGGAAGCTTCACCTTGATGCTTCTGCTCGGACAGCGTCTTGAAGGGAAAGACACGATGTTATTCCTTAACCCCGGTTTCCCCGCTCAGCGTAACCAGGCTAAATTATTAGGTTTAAAAGAGGAAGCATTTGATATCTACGCCTATCGTGGAAAGAAACTCGAGGAGAAATTAGAGAGCATCCTTTCCAAAGGGAACATCACTGGAATGATCTACAGCAATCCTAATAATCCGGCATGGACCAATCTCACCGAGGAGGAGCTGGAAATAATAGGAAGGCTTGCCACTAAATATGATGTGATCGTGGTAGAGGATCTCGCTTATTTCGGGATGGATTTCCGCAATGATGTGAGCCATCCGGGCGAACCTCCATACGGAGCCACTGTAGGCCGCTATACCGACAACTATATCCTCCTTTTATCGGGTTCAAAGATATTCAGTTATGCCGGTCAGAGAATTGCGCTGGTGTGCATGAGTGAAAAGGTGTTCAACAGGCGATATGATTTCTTTGAGAAGTTCTATGAAATGCCATCGTTTGGAGATGCATACATTTATGGCGTTCTGTATTGCGCCTCTTCCGGCACCGCCCATTCCGCCCAGTATGCTCTTGCTGCCATGATGGAACAGGCGGTGAAAGGGAACCTTCCGTTCATTGACCATTGCCGCGAATATGCTCACAAAGCCAACAGGGCGAAAAAGCTTTTCCTTGATAATGGTTTTCATATCGTCTATGAATTCGACGGTGATCAGCCTATCTCCGACGGTTTCTTCTTTACAGTAGGTTATGACGGCATGTCGGCGCAAGAACTGCAGCTTGAACTTCTTAGATATGGAGTAGCGGCCATTTCATTGATTTCAGCCGGCAGCGAACAGCCCGGCGTAAGGGTTTGTGTCTCAATGCTCCGCAATGAGGATGATTTTGCTTCATTAGAAAAATATCTCCGACAATTCAATTCAGATCACAAGTAAAGCTGCTAATAATGGACACCAACGTAAAATATATGAGTGCCCGCGAGGCCGTAAAGCTAATTGAAAGTGGAGACCACGTTTATGTGCAAGGTTCCACTTCCATTCCTGAGATTCTATTGGAAGCTCTTGCAGAAAGGGCATTGGAAGAGAGGGATTTGAAAGATATGACGGTTTATTCCGCATTTGCTGTAGCCCGTCGTCCCTCCCCCTTATGCCAGCCTGAACTTAAGGATGTATTCTTTCAGGATTCATTCTTTGTCTCCAATTCTGTCAGGGAATGGATTGCGAAAGGCTACGGCTCCATGACCCCTCGTTTCTTAGGGGAAGTGCCGGAACTTTTTCGAGATGGAACGTGCAGGGTTGATGTAGCATTGATCAACTGTTCCCTTCCAAATGAAGAGGGCGTTGTAAGTTTCGGAGTCTCGGCCGATCTGGCCACAAGCGCTGTTGAATGTGCCGACTGCGTAATTGCACAGATCAACCCGCAAGTGCCTTTTACACCGGGCGATGCCACCATTCATCTTTCACAGCTCTCGGCCGCAGTTATGGTTGATGATCCTTTGGTTGAAGTGCCGACGGCTATTCCGACTGAGAAGGAGATAAATATCGGAAATTATATAGCGGAATTGATTCCTGACGGCGCAACCTTGCAGATTGGAGTAGGGGGCATCCCTAATGCCGTGATAAGGGCGCTGTCAAACCATAAACATCTCGGACTTCATACGGAGGCTATGACCGACGGAGTGTTACCTCTTCTTGAGAAGGGTATCATCGACAACTCAATGAAGACGGTTATGCCTGGTAAGTCAGTTGCATCGCTTGCATTGGGTTCGAGGGCGTTATATGATTATCTTGACGGAAATGAAGATATAATATTCAAAGATGTTGCATGGACTAACAATCCGTTTATCATTGCTCAGAATCCGAAGGTGATGTCGATCAATTCTTGTCTTGAAATCGATCTTACAGGTCAGGTTTGTGCCGACTCAATAGGAAAGAAAATCTTCTCAGGAGTAGGCGGCCAGCATGACTTCGTGTATGGTTCTTCCAGGAGCGAAGGGGGATTGTCATTCCTTGCCATGCTTTCAACCACAGCAAAGGGACTGAATAAGATTAAACCCGTATTGACTGAGGGAGCCGGCGTGGTTACCACACGTTTCCAGACAAACTATATTGTTACCGAATATGGAGCTGTAAACCTTCGAGGCAAGAATCTTGCCGAGAGAGCGAAGCTTATGATTTCAATAGCTGCGCCTGAATTTAGGGAAGAATTGGAAAGAGAAGCCGCCGAACGATTCGGACGCGCCTTTCTTAGGCTCAGATAAGATTTGCATGATGATTTTTACAGGGACGCGGAGAATATTCTTCGCGTCCTTGTAATTTTAAATTTTTTTACTTTTTTTCATTGCTATTTTGAACCTTCTTCCCGATTGGATGTTTGTATAAGTGAAGATGATTAAAAAAGATAAAAAATCTCTTCAAGTAAACAGAGAGCAAATATACTTAATCGTTACTACTACAAGAAAAAAAGAAAGCTATGAAAAAGAAATTAATCGACACTCTCAAAGATGCGCTTGAAAGATTAGCTAACGCGAATGGAGAACTTCGTTTACAGCCCGTTCCCGTGAGAGTAGGCAATCGATTCGGAAATTTTTAATTAATTGAAGAAAAGCACATGGGCGGCCTTTAAGGTCGCCTTCAATTTTTATAGACAGGAATAAAGATATGTTGTTCAAACATGACCATGCCGATAATTTAAGCGGGCTCCTGACTGCTGAGGCCTCCCAATCCTCGCGATCTATCAGGAGAATAGTGACAATAGGATGTATTGTCAATGCCTGTCTGATGGCCTTAAAGCTATCAGTGGGATATTTAGGTCATAGTGATGCTTTAGTAGCCGATGGATTTCATTCGCTGAATGATTTTGCCGCCGACCTGATTATGTTGCTTTTTATAGGCATCTCATTTAAAAAGGCAGACAGCAGATATTCATACGGCTATGGCAAGTTTGAAACGTTCTCTACATTTCTTATTTCACTGTTCCTTCTTTTTGTCAGTTGGCATATTGGTGCAGAGGCTATTGAAAGAATAAAGGAATATCTCGGAGGTAAAGTTCTGGCGCAGCCCGACATCTGGACAGTGATTGTGGTGCTTGTTGCAATGTGTGCCAAAGAATTTTTATTCCGTTATTATCGCCGAGGGGCTTTAAAGACAGGCACTATGGCACTGTTGACAAATGCCTGGCATCATAGGAGCGACGCAATGGCTTCGATTGCCACCTTGATTGGTGTTTCCTTTTCTCACTTTTTAGGTGAGTCATGGAGAATACTCGACCCGTGCGCGTCGCTCATATTAGTTTTATTCATTGTCGTTGCGGCAATACGTATGCTCTATCCCGCTTTTATTGAATTGATGGATCATTCATGTTCCCCTGAAATAAAAGATAAGGCAACATCAATTGTGGAACATACTGAAGGCGTGAAAAGATTGCTTGAAATTAAAAGCCGGAAAAACGGCCACTTTCTTTTATTCGATTTAAAGATTGGAGTTGCTCCTGAATTGAATGTTGAGGAAGCTGAAAAGATAGCTTCGGCGGTTGAAGAGAATTTGAGGCAAAGTTTTGGGAATAATGTAATGATTAATGTTCGAACTATGCCTGCGATTGTAGATTAAATGGGTATAGGCTATACAGCGTGGAAGAGTGAATCGTGGCTAATATTTGAGGAATAAAAATATTTTTACTAAATTCGTAAATGAAATTAGTAAAATTGGAATTAGTATGAAACGTATCGCCATTTTTGCGTCCGGTAACGGTTCAAATGCAGAAAACATCATAAAATATTTTCAAGAGCGTGGAAAATCTGTTGAAGTCGCTCTTGTGATATGCAACCGTCGTGAGGCCGGAGTATATGAGAGAGCCAATCGGCTCGGAATCCCGATTATCCATATTCCGAAAAGCGAAATCAATAATAATGCGGAAAGAGTGCTTGAGGTGCTAAGGGAATATAAGATCGACTTTATTGTTTTGGCAGGTTTTATGCTTATGGTGCCTGATTATCTTCTTCAGGCTTATCCAAACAGAATCATAAATATACATCCTTCGTTGCTTCCAAAATTTGGAGGAAAAGGTATGCACGGCCACAATGTGCATAAGGCTGTTGTGGAGGCCGGAGAGAAGGAGAGTGGAATCACCATCCATTATGTGAATGAATTGTGTGATGGGGGTGAGATCATTTTTCAGGCCAAGACCGAAATATTTCCTGAAGATACCCCCGATGATGTGGAAACGAAGATTCATTCTCTGGAGAAAGAACATTTTCCACGGGTTATAGAAGAGGTGGTTGAAAGAATCTTTGGGGAATGAGAAAAACTTTTTGGTGGCTGAGCCTGGTTGTTCTTATTAACCTCTTGCTTTCGTGTAAAGAGGGGAATAAGGAAGGGGCGACCTTATCAGGATTGGATTCAAAAAACTTTGAGACGGTTATTGATGGCGACTCAGTCCGTTTAATTGTTCTTAGAAACAGATCTGGCATGGAGGTGTGCCTGTCTAACTATGGTGCGCGTATTGTATCCTTGATGGTGCCTGATGTAAAGGGTGAAATGCGTAATGTTGTTTTAGGATTCGACAGCATTCAGGCTTATTATCCGGAGGTTGATCTGCCAAAGTTAGGAGGGACGATCGGAAGATATACCAACCGGATAGCGCATTCACGTTTTGTGCTTGACGATGACACCGTCAGGGTGACTGAGAATAACTTTGGAAATTCCCTGCACGGAGGAGCCGAAGATGGCGACCGTGGTTGGCAATATAGAGTTTATGAGATAAAGGAGTCAAACGACACTTCAGTTCTTATGACGATGACAGCTCCTGATGGCGAGAACGGGTTCCCGGGGGAGGTGAAGGCATCGGTGAGATATACGCTGGGCTCTGATAATTCCTTACGGATAGATTATGGAGCGGAATGTGACCGTCCGACCGTGATCTGCATGTCAAATCAATCATATTTTAACCTGACAGGAGATCCGGATAAGAGCATCTCGGATTTGAGATTAAAGATTAACGCATCCATTTATATGCCTGTTGACAGCACAAGGCTTGTGACTGGAGAATTTGCTCACGTAAAGGGTACGCCAATGGATTTCAGAAAGGAGAAGCTTATAGGGCGTGACATTGATAATGCCTGGTTTGAGCAGATTAAGAATGGAAACGGTTATGACCATACTTTCGTGCTGGATTCAAAAGGGGATCTCGGAAAGGTTGCCGTTTCTCTCCATTGTAAGCAGACAGGGATTATTATGGAGATATTCACCACAGAACCCTCCATACAGTTTTATACAGGCAATTTCCTTTATAGCGCCTTGTCAAAGAAGTTAAATGAGAATTATTCTCAACGTCATGGGCTCAGTCTGGAACCGCAGCACTATCCCGATTCGCCCAATCATCCTGAATGGCCATCTGTCATTCTTAGGCCGGGTGAGAAATATACTTCGACATCAATTTATAAATTCAAGACTGATAAATAGAAATAACGGCAATGCCACAAAGAGCATTGCCGTTTATTTCTATGACATCATTTTCAAATAATCGAGAAGGATATACATTTTTTGTTTCTCCATGCCTAATTCTTCCAGAATGGGGAAATCTTCTAAGAAATTATCCCGGAATCCCTTATAGTCTCCTTTGAGAGCCTCCCTATAAAACTCGAGTGCTTTCTTGAGATCTCCCGATATGGCATACAGATGGCCTATATTAAGATAATCGGTTGGATCAGGATCTGCCGAAAGAATCTTATCATAGTATTTATTGCTCTTTTCGAAGTTCCTGTTCTCAAATTCAGCCCATGCGATTGCCCGGAAGATATTGATGTTATCGGAATCAATATAATTGGCGTGATAATAATGCTTCAATGCCTCTGCCGGATTTCCTTCTTTGAGTGCGCAATAACCTGCATTTAAAATAAGATTCAGGTTTTCCGGGTCTTTTTCAAGCAGTTTCTTATAATATTCCAGAGCATCATTATATTTCCCTAATTTTTTATAGGTGAAGGCAATCTTCTTTAACAGCCATATACTTGGTGTCTTGAGAAGTTCGGCATGAGAGTATGCTTCCAAGGCTTTTTCATAGAATTTCATTGATTGGTAGCAATAGCCAATCTTTTCCCAAATGGCAGAATCTTCAGGAGCCTCTTCAATCAGAAGATTAAGCAGGGGCAGGGCATCCGTATAGTATTTCCTGCTAAAATAAAATTCACCTATAAGCGATACAATCTCTGTATCAGACATTATATGCCCTATCACAGGAATGTCGAGGAAATTGAATGGTTTCTTGAAAGGATCATCAAAACCCTCCTTCTTTCGGAAAAGCTTGAAGAACCTGTAAAGATCCCTTAGCGATTTTGTGACCTCTTCATCAAACTCGGGCGTGGAGGAAGTGAGGGCTTTCTCCTTAATTTCCTCAGAGAACTGAGTGAATTGGGCGTCAAGTTGCGCAGTCATCATATTCTTCTGAGCCTCGGGCATTTTGCCAAGTGCAATAGCAAGAGAATATTTATCTGAGTCGCAGACATTTCTCCCGATCTCCATTATCCTTTCAATGATGTGCCTCTCCTTCTCGCCGGCTTCAATGGCCGGATGATTGGCAAAGAAGGGCAGGAACCAGTTGGATGCGGAATTAAAGAATGGAAATTGTTTGAGATTGGAGAAGGCCACCATCATCAGGTCGGCACCATCCGACTGCATGTCGCTGAGCTCACGCATTTTTTCTGTCAGCCCGGACTTGTCAAGAAGTTCCTCCCATTCGGGATTATTCTCCATTATGCCATCTTCTAATGTTTCAGGCGAAATATCTCTCATTTTTCTCAATACATCAGGTCGTATCTTCATTATTTCCGGAAGTACTTCCTCCTGCATCTTGGTAGATATCCGATCTGTGTCACGTGTCTTTATCATGGAAAGAACAATTTCCCGAATCCTGCGATATGACATTATTGAGTCTTCCAATGTCTCCAGACGTTCCCTTATATCCTTTGATGCCATTGCGCGCCGGGGATGACGGTTCAAGGCAAGCACAATCCCTACCAGCGCCCTTGCAACAATCTTCTCGGAAGTTTCTGCTTCATATATGTCTAACAGTGAGGATAGTTTATATCTGTCATAATAGCCAAGCAGAGAGAGGGTAAGGGCGCTTATGATATGTAGAGGCAATATCTCCCCATATTGGTTAGATAATACAACCTGCCTTGCTATAGAGACCACGCTCTTATTCCGCTGAGAAACCCATATAAGGTTAAAGATGGAGTTATGAAGTTCGGCAAGCCTCCGGGAGATGGCGGCTGTGTCATTGCCTGCCGCGCTTGCTAATGAATACTCAGAATAGCTTTCGGCATATTGAGCAAGAAGTTTCTCAATATCACGGTGTGCCAGATTCTCATACCGTAAAATTTCAGAATAATAATCCGATGAATCTTTTGCTTTTATGTTCCGTTTTAAATTATCATTTATGGAACGTAAATTTTCAAGAATATTTTCATATACATTCTCACGTGAAGGATCGACAACGCCATCAATCATATATGAAGCCATATATCGATACGTCTCATGCCATCTGTTCAGTTCATCAACAAGATGATAATCCTGCATCTCTTTTGCAAGTTCCAGCAATATGCTAAAAGAGTCTGCTATATTATATGAAACAAGGAGGTTATCAACCTCCTTGCATTTATTAAGAATTTCGTTTTTTTGCATAAGTTTGAGAGGTAATAAGCTTAATAATGTAATAACAAATATCAAGCCAAAAATAGTTTAAAAATTTACCCCGAATTGCAATTGTGCCATCCAGATATAAGGCGTGTCAAGACGTGAGATATAATCCTGATGACGTTTATTGAAATATCTGTAAGCAACACCCACTATTATATAGGATTTGGCTTTTGAGGACTGAGAAAGATTTATTCCGCATCCAAGACCTGAATTATAGTCACCAAACATCGGAGAATCCTCAACAGTGTTGAATGAATATCCGAAACGTGCATTTAGAAAAAGCAGTGACGGCCTGGAAGTGAAACTTGTTCTGACAAGAGCATATACAGGAATGAAGTTGTCGCCTCCCTGGACTGTTCTATGAATGCCTGCTCCTATTCCGACTGTCTTAAGAAATTTATTCTTATAGCCAATCACAAAATCAAGGTCGAAAGTTGACATATCATGTGCCGTAAGGTCAACAGATGCTCCTAAATCGGCGCCCCATGTAAAATGAGATTGGTCGAGCGGACGGCTCCCGCCAAAGATACTTTCCCTCACGTTCTCTTTAGAGGAAGAGTCCTCAGCGGTTATCTCTTTATCATTAGGAGCCTTCGCGGTCTTTATAGCATCCGACTCATTATTCTCGGAAGCCATAAGGGCGAAATTGAAAGTGGGTAATAACAATGCACCCACAACTGCTGCAAGCTTGAATAACCTGACATAAGTTGCGGGTGCAAATATAGATATGGTCTTTGCCATAGTGGGAAAGATTTACTCACCTAAATAAGATTTGAGAAGCTTGCTCTTCTGCCCTTTAAGGCGTCGGATAGCTTTCTCCTTGATTTGGCGCACACGTTCACGTGTGAGATCGAACTTCTGACCGATTTCTTCAAGAGTCATCTCCTGGCAGCCGATTCCGAAAAACATTTTCAGGATTTCACGTTCACGGTCATATAATTGTTTCAAGGCGCGATCCACCTCTTTTGAAAGTGATTCCTGATTTAAGTTCTGATCAGCCATCGGGCTGTCGTCGTTAGGAATAACATCAAGAAGAGAATTGTCTTCACCGTCAACAAAAGGTGCGTCAACCGAAATATGGCGTCCGGAAACCTTGAGAGTGTCCGATAC
>CAMWXH010000076.1 GCA_947178165.1 uncultured Porphyromonadaceae bacterium
GCAAAGTTACAACCTCACTGCAACCTCCAAAAGGTGTACTTCTGTTAATGCTTACGAAGCCGAAATCTCAACCAACGACCCAGACGGGCCGTTATGACACACCCTCTTGTTCAAAAGCTCCGCTTTTGCAAAATGAAAAAAACGCTTCGGAATTTCCGAAGCGTTTTTTTAATAGCTAAAAGGAACAAATCCTTATTTCTTAACACGGTTGCCGTAGCGGCTGCGGAATTTATCCACACGGCCGGCTGTATCGACAAGTTTCTGTTTGCCGGTGAAGAAAGGATGAGAAGATGAGGTAATTTCAAGCTTTACGAGAGGATATTCCTTACCATCGATTTCGATAGTCTCGCGTGAAGCAACTGTAGAACGGGTGATAAACACCTCATCGTTCGACATATCTTTAAACACTACCTCACGGTATTCCTTAGGATGAATGTCTTTTTTCATTTTTTTACTACTGCAGTTAAACTTTAATTATTTTCTTAGCAGGTCGCGATCCCACTAAATGGCTCGCAAAATTAGCAAAAAATATCGAATTACGCAAGTAATTCGATGAAGTTGTTTAAACTTATTTTTTACATTCGTAAATCAGTTTAAACAACTTCAATATAAAGGTAAGGATTAGAAGAAATTTATTAAAGTTTTCTATCCGAAAATTCTTGTTCCCTGCATTTTCTCAGGTATGATTCTGCCACTTCAGGCATGAGTTCCAGAAGAATATATTCCTCATCATTCCGGGCAAGTTTCAATCCTCCATAATCTGGAATCTCAGGATTGGCCGGCTCGCAAAAAGATGAAATATCGTAGGGGATCTCATCCGGAGAGCCTGTGATATCTTCCCTGAAGAGTGGGTCTATCTCTTTAGGGGTATGGCCATATTCCCCTTTAATAAGAGCCACGAACCGTTCATCCTTATTCGTGTAATCAGCTTCGCCATTCCTTCGGTCGAGTGCAAGGGCTACGGCCTGTCTCCCGATTATTTGGCCCACCGGCGCTCCGAGAGGAACAAGGCCTGCATCGCGTCTCACTTTCGGTATCAGTGCCATCGTCTCTTCAAGCATATCCTCAACATTCCGATTCCAGAGTTCGCTTGTGATATCCGAATACATTCCGTATGGCATGTCAGGATTTGAAACTCTCTTGTCAGGTTTCGGAAAACCGAAATATTCTTCAATTTTTCGACAGGCATCGAGAAGTTCGGTTTCACGATCATCCGAGGCTGCCTGAATGGCGCGATCAAATTCCGCATCAATTTCAGGTGGCATATTCTGATAAAGCTCCTCAAAATTATATGGCAATTGGTCGCGGTTGCGATCGAAGTCTGCAAGATCTTTTCTTGCTTCCAGTAGTTCAGCTCTTATCTTGCCTACTGCCTGCATATCGACCGCGCTATCAATATCAAGTTTCTTGCAGAAAATCCACACCAGTTCAATGGCCGGCGCCGACCCTCCTCCTGCAAACCACCATATAGCCGTATCTACTATATCAACACCCTTTAATATCGCGGTCAGAGTTGATGCCAGCCCATACCCGGCATTGCAGTGTGTGTGAAAGTCAACCGGAATCTTGATGGCATGCTTTAGTTTTGGCATCAAGCTATAAAGCCGGGAGGGAGTGATCAGTCCTGCCATATCTTTCAGCGTGAAGATACGGGCACCGCATGCCTCAATCTCTTTTGCTTTATTCACGAAATAGTCATCGGTGAAAATCTTTTCGGTTGTGACAGTCTCCTCATCGCGCCCGAAAAAGAAGCCTCCGAATAGACGGGAGAAGAAACTCTTTTTCACTTCCGGTTTTTTCTCCTCTAAGGGATCAATCGTGTAGCAAAGCGCTACATCAGGTATGGCGCCATATTCATTTAGCATAACCACCGAATCTCGAAGGTTCTCTATATCGTTCAGCGCATCGAACAGACGCATTACGTTCAGTCCATTCTTTACAGCCTCTTTATAGAAGTTCTCAAGCACATAATTAGGATAGGGTGAATAGCCGAAAAGGTTCCTGCCTCGCGAAACCCCTCCTAAAAGCGTGTTCCCTTCCAATATTTGTGAGCATTTGCGAAGCCTTTCCCACGGAGATTCATCGAGGTGACGCATAGACGACTCGATCAGGTTGCCCCCCCATACCTCTACAATATGAAAGCCGGCATCCTTATATAAGGGTAGCAATCGGTCTATGGTCTCTTGCCTGAGACGGGAAGAGAAAAGCGACTGCTGACCATCGCGCAGCGTAATATCCCTGATTTTTAATGCTTTTGCCATATTATTCAATCAAATAATTTAATCAAAAGCACCTTCCACCACTTCCGGTTCCTCTTCCACCTCTTCAGTGGAAGTATAAGATGCGTAATCGCTCCCTTCACAAGGACGATACCCCTCCGGGAAGTCGAATTTTGCATCCTGCTTATATGGTAGTTTCGGATTAGAATACACTTTCTTCATATAAAGACCGAAAATTGGGAGTGCAGCCTTCGCACCTTGTCCGTATGCCATATTATTGAAATGGATGGATCGCTCTTCTCCGCCAATCCATACCCCTGTCACGAGGTCGGGTGAATAGCCCATGAACCAGCAGTCGGAGTTGGAGTTGGTCGTACCGGTCTTTCCTCCCAAAGGAACTGAAAGGCCGTATGCTCCCCGAAGCCCGCGTCCGGTGCCATTGTCAACAACGCTCTGCATTATCGTGATCATCTTCATCGCCGCATTCTCGCTCATGACCTCTGTGCGGTGGGGCACTGCATTATATATCACGTTCCCTTGATTGTCTTCTATGCGTGTCACAAATATCGGATCAACGCGCACACCCATGCCAGGGAAGGCTGTGTAGGCGCTGACCATATTTCCTACGGAGATGTCAACCGCACCCAGACATAGCGGATATGTGGCATCAATATATCCGGAAATTCCGAACATTCTTAGCTTATTGGCAAGCTGACGGGGCCCGAACTTATCCACCAAACGCGCCGAAATCTGGTTGTTGGAAGTGGTTAGACCTTGCTGGAGTGTGATGAATCCATGGCCTGCTCCTCCTCGGGGTGCCCACCCTCCGGCAGAGAACTGAGCGGTGGAATAGGTGGTGCATGGCTCGTCGCCCTCCTCCATGGCGATAGTGTAAAGGAAGGGCTTGATAGTTGAGCCAACTTGCCTTTTTCCTCTCGCTACCATGTCGTATTGGAAATGTGTAAAATCAGGTCCTCCTACGTATGCCTTTACGTAACCTGTCACCGGATCCATGCTCATTAGTCCGGCTCGAAGAATGGATTTCATATATATCACTGAATCGTAAGGCGACATATTGACAGTCTTGGTGCCGGGCACTATGCGTGTGGCTCCATTCTTCGTCTCCTTCACCCAGGCAAACACATCCATTTCGTAGGGTGTCTTGAACACCTTCTCAATCTCTATTTCCGACATCCCGGCTTCTTTGAGCTGACGGTAATGGGAACTTTGCTTCATTGCGCTTCGGATAAGGTTCTGGGCGCTCTTTGCATCAACCGAGTATGGGCCATTGCGTGCGCCTCTCTTCTCGGCATTGAACGCCGGTTGAAGGACTCCTCCTAAATGTTGTGCAATCGCTTCCTCCGCATAATGCTGCATTGTTACATCGATAGAGGTATATATGCGAAGCCCGTCTGTGTAAAGGTCGTAATGGGTTCCATCAGGTTTCGGATTCTTCTCAATCCAGCCATACATCGGATTCTCCTCCCACGCAGTGGAATCTGTGTTGTAGTTGCCCCATGCAATGTTATATGCGTATGTTGAAGAATAGTCCGAACGTTTTGGGCGAACAGGTTTTTTTGCGGTCATGAGCCGCCTGATCTCCTCACGCAAATATGGAGCGTCGCCCTCTTTATGGTCAACCTTGTGATAATCCAGGCCAAGGGGAAGCGATTTAAGTGAATCTGCCTCGGCCTCTGACAGGAAGCCGGCTTTGACCATCTGGTCAATCACTGTGTTGCGGCGGTCGAGCGTCCGTTCCTCATGACGCAAAGGATTATAATAGCTCGGGTTTTTCAGCATTCCTATAAGCATCGCTGCCTCCTCGGCTTTAAGGTCTTTTGGCTCCTTGCCGAAATATACATTGGCCGCTGTCTTAATCCCCACTGCATTGTTGAGGAAGTCGAAACGGTTGAGATACATGTTTATGATCTCATCTTTTGTATAAAAGCGTTCAAGTTTTATGGCGATCATCCATTCTATCGGTTTCTGGATGGCGCGCTTGAACATGTTGCTCGACGGTGTGGAGTAAAGCTGTTTTGCAAGCTGTTGGGTAAGGGTCGAGGCCCCTCCCGATGATTTGTCTCCTAAAAGAAGGGTCTTGAAAACGGTTCGTCCCAACGCGCGGAAATCTATGCCTGAATGCTCCTCAAAACGGACATCCTCAGTTGCCACGAGAGCATCAATCACGTAAGGAGAAACGGCATCATAATCAGTATATACGCGGTTCCCGGCCCCATAATAATATCGTCCAAGCTCTGTCTTGCCGTCAGATGCATAAACCTGAGATGCAAGTTTATCGTGCGGGTCCTCCAATTCTTCGATGGGCGGCATATAGCCAATCACTCCGTTATATATCAGTAGCAGGAAAAAGAAGATAAGGAGCCCAAGGCCAAGGAATGAAATCCAAAGCCACTTCACTATATTCCGGTTTCTTCTCATCCTCCTCGCTTTTTTCTCCTCTAATTGCGAGAGGGTATCATTATAGCCGTCTTTGCTGTTCATGTCGTGGGGTCAGTTTTTCTATTGTGCGACCTTTCAATAAATTTAAGGAGGGAGTCTTATCCTTGAACTGCAAATTTAGCAAAAAAAAACGATAGCGCTATAATTTTTGGGATAATTTTAAGGTATGTGCGCTATAGATGCAATTCTGAAATATCCACCAGTTTATTCACAATCGCATATATTGTTAGCCCTGTGGCTGAATGAATCTCAAGTTTCCTTGCTATGTTTCTGCGATGGGTGATGACTGTGTGAACCGACAGGAAGAGCTTGTCTGCTATCTCCTTATTGGTCATTCCTTTCACCACAAGCGATATTATCTCTTTTTCCCGATTTGATAAAGGCTCTTTAGATTCTGGAAGTGAGTCGGGCTTCGCGGCCATTCGTTTTATTTTATCGCAGATTGTTTCAGTGTCGTCGGCTATTGATATCACGTCATCAAAATTCTCCATTTTCTTCCGGTCGAGAGGAGCGATTGCCACGGCCGCAATCTTGAGGTTCGGATATGATGTGCGCACTCTTGCTATGTCTGATGTCTCTCCGAAATATGGATTGATAATAAGGATATCGGGAGAAGAGGTGTTAAGATAGTCGAACAGGTTTTCAGCTGAAGTCACTTCTGTCACGCGTATCGGCATTCCCGGCAAACGTCCTACGGTGTGTGTGAGGCCTGCCGAAACTATGGGAGCATTTTCTGCTATGGCTATATGTATTTTTGTTTCCTGCATGGCTTCCGGAATTAAGGGTTCGATGTTAAGCCTTTCTCAAGACGCAAAATCTCAGGCACAAGAAGATAGTCTTCTACCTTGCAATGGTTTTCAAGCTCACGCTCGCAACGGTAAATGCTGTAGAGGGCGTCGTTCAACAGATTCGCATCCGCCGTGGCAGGACAATACTTTATTATGATATTTTTCAATTCTCTCAATTTGTCTGCCACCTGTTCGTGATGGTCGCTATATGTGGCTATTTTATAGTTGGCCGGATGTTGGCCGTTGAGTATCAACTCTATATAGCTGAACACGGTTTTCTCCTCATATTCCATGTGGGTCTTTACTTCACGGTAATATTCATCGAAAAACTTTAAAATGAGGAATGACACATCGCCGGTGTTGAGGTTGATTCCGTCGAGGAGTTTCCTGCGTATCAGTGGAAGGCAATATTCAAGGAAATATATGTGGCTCTGCTTAAGGTAGTGCATCAGGCTGCGGATGGATAACTGGCGCGAATTGTCGAACGTTGTGAACCCCTCAACAACGAAGTTTACCACAGCAAGGAATGTGTTGCAGTCAACTCCCGCTTCCGCGCAAACCTCAGCTACTGTCTTGTCGCCAAACCCCATGCGGATTCCAAACCTTGTCATCACCTGTATCAAGGGATAATCTTCGGCAATCAAGGTTATCATCTTATCTTCCGGTGAATAATATCTTGTCATAGATGGTTAGATATGGTTTATAAGTAATGTTTATATGTACGGAATGCGGAAAGAGTTCTCCGACTCTTCCGCTATTCCGGCATTTCTCATCCCTTTCGCTTTGGGGAAACGACCCAAGTTTCTGGATTGAGAGGAAATTACAAAACTAAAATAACTAAAATAAACTCTGGTATTACGTTTGCAAAATTACAACGAAAATGGTTTCTCCGCAATCACCTCTTTTAGGTAAAATTTTCAATATCCTCCCCCTCTTTTCTCATTCGTTATACCTATGAATGGTGAGAGTAATGAAAGAGTTATAAAAATGAGCTTTCATTACTTCGATTTTTTCACTGAAAACCCGAATTTCCCGATTATCTCTCCAAGCGAGAAATATTTGCCATGGCTGTAAGCCAATAGGCCGGATTCTTCAAGCGAGAATGCTCCGGTTTCAGGATCGATATACCTTGAATCGGCCCTTACGTTAAGAACCTCGGCTATGAACATGTCGTGTGATCCGAGCGCCATTATTGATTTCACCCTGCATTCTATTGAGAGTGGAGATTCCTCGATAGTCGGCGATGCAACCGATTCTCCTGGAATAGGAGTGAGTCCTGTCTCCTTCCATTTGTCAAAATCTGCCCCTGACCTAACCCCACACCAATCAGTGGCTCGGGCCATTTCAACTGTCGTCAGGTTTATGGTAAATTCCATGCATCTCTTCAGGATTGGATACGAATGGCGTTCGGGCCGAACCGAGATGTAACACATTGCCGGGTTTGTGCAAATTGTTCCAAGCCACGCCACTGTCAGCATGTTCCATTCTTTCCTTTCCTCCCCACAGGTGACAAGGGCGGCCGGTAGGGGATAGATCATTGTCCCCGGTTTCCAAGATACTTTTGACATTTCTTTTAGCTTATTGTTTTTTTCTGCACAAATGTAGAAATTTTTAATCAAAAATCATTATCTTTGTGTTATCAATTTAAGAAGTAGCTTAGACTCCCTCTATGTGAACTCATTTTGCGAATCGATGAGGTCGGAAAATCTATTTGCGGAAGGCGTAGGATGCTTCCTTATGAATGTAAAATTAATTTATAACATAATCAGAAATTACTATGAGTAACGACGAGTTATTGAAATCAGTGACAGAGAAAGCAGAGAAGTGGCTTGGCCCACAATATGACGAGGAAACACGTGTGGAAGTGAAAGCCATGCTCGATGCTGACGATAAGACAGAACTCATTGAGTCTTTCTATAAGGATCTGGAGTTTGGCACAGGTGGTCTCCGTGGAATTATGGGGGCTGGCTCAAACCGTATGAACATATATACTGTCGGCGCTGCCACCCAGGGGCTTGCCAACTATCTTAAAGATTGTTTCAAGGAGCTTCCGCAGATTAGCGTGGCTATCGGTCATGACGTGAGAAACAATTCCGAGAAGTTTGCAAAGATTGCCGCCGATATTTTCTCGGCAAATGGCATAAAGGTGTTCCTCATCGACGGGCCTTGTCCGACTCCTGAGGTTTCCTATGCTATCCGCAAGTTCGGTTGCCAGAGTGGCGTGATGGTTACTGCAAGCCACAACCCGAAGGAATATAACGGGTATAAGGCATACTGGAGTGACGGCGCGCAGATGATTGCTCCTCACGACGTGAAGACTATCGAATATGTTAACGCAATCACTTCTGTTGACCAGATCAAGTTTGAAGGCAAGCCTGAACTTATAGAGGTCGTAGGCGAGAAGCTCGACCAGGATTATCTCAATGATATCCACACCCTTTCGCTTGATCCCGAAGCCGACAAGCGCAACAAGGATATGAAGATTGTCTATACTCCTATTCACGGAACCGGTTTGCGACTCATGTATGATTCCTTGAAGAAATGGGGATTTGAAAATGTGATCCACGTTGAGGAGCAGGATGTGCAGAGCGGTAACTTCCCCACTGTCGTTTCTCCCAATCCCGAAAATTCGGAGGCTATGGCAATGGGTGTGGCAAAAGCTAAGGAGACAGGTGCAAGCCTCGTGATTGCTTCCGATCCTGATGCTGACCGTGTTGGATTGGTGGTTCGCGACAAGAAGGGCGAATACCAGCTTGTAAACGGTAACCAGATATGCATGCTCCTCCTTTATTATATCATCACTAAGAATGTTGAGGCTGGCCTGCTGAAAGGCAATGAATATTGTGTCAAGACTATCGTTACAACAGAGACAATCAAGCGTATTGCCGATGCAAACAATGTTAAATGCTATGATTGCTACACCGGCTTCAAGTGGATTGCAAATGTGATGCGTGAGCTTGAAGGAACTATGCGTTATCTTGGCGGCGGTGAGGAAAGTTATGGCTTCCTTGCTGAAACTTTCGTTCGTGATAAAGATTCGATCTCTGCAAATTCTCTCATTTGCGAGTGCGCTGCATGGGCGGCCGACCAGGGCTTGAATCTCTATGAAGTTTTGGTTGATGTCTATATGAAATATGGCTTCTCCCGTGAGCGTGGCGTGAGCGTGGTTCGTCCTGGAAAGAGCGGAGCCGAGGAAATCGTTGCAATGATGAAGAATTTCCGTGAGAATCCTCCCAAGACTCTTGGCGGTAGTCCGCTCTCTTGCATTAAGGATTATGCCGACCTTAACTGCACCGACCTCAAAAATGGAAATGTGGAGAAGATGGATTTCCCCACAACATCCAATGTGCTCCAGTTCTTCACTGAGAATGGCGACAAGGTTTCAATCCGTCCTTCTGGAACTGAGCCTAAGATCAAGTTCTATGTGGAGGTGCGTGAAGACCTTAAGAACAAGGAGGATTATGAAGCCACTGTGGCAAAGGCTGAAGAGCACATCGATCAGATTCTTGCCGACCTTGGCGTGAAATAATAGTTTCGGAAGAGTAATCTCCCTTTGACGAAATAATTGGATGGTATCGGAATTTTCAAGTTCCGATACCGTTTTTTTATGATGTTCGGTTCTCTAAACCTCCTTTTGGGCCTGAAAAATCGTGATTAAGAAGTTGCAAAAGAATGAAAATATAACTCCAATTTTACATTCATAAATTAGTTTAGACAGCTTCTAAGTAAAAAAATAGAAAAAAATTATGTTAACGTCCGAATAAAAATATAATTATATATATTTTTTTGTTAATTTTGCTTACGAAGTCGAAAAAGGGACTCCATAATAAAAAATGTAGAGAAGAGAAAAGAATATAACCCATCTCTATAAGAATAAATAACTAAATAAATTTAAGCAATTAAACTTAATCAACTACTTAAAGAAAAACATATCGTATGAAGAAGATTGTTATCGGGGTTTCGTGCCTGTTGGGTTTGATAGGCGCAGGTTGTGCAAAGCAACCGCCAAAAGGGGATAGTGATGTTGAAAGACACTTTCAGGGAGATTGGAGCACTGAATATTTGATTGACAATAGTGATATGCGAATGAGGGTGAAAGAAAAAATCTCTTTCGATACTCTCGATAATAAATATAAGGTATCTCAGGTGCTGATGCTCATATATCCTGTTACTATTAAATATGCAGATGTTTCATACGAAGGAACTTGGAGTGCAGATAAAAAATATCTGCACGGCGTGATCGATCAGAGCACTGTGAAAAACGAACTTAACAGCAAGTTTGAGGAAGAACCCGAATTTCAGGTATATAAGGACTTCGTCAAGAACTCTGCTGATGCCGATATGCAGAAAGATGAGTTTGTGATCAGGGTTATCAAGGACGACAGGATTCATTTGATCGATCTTGACAGGGATGTTGCTCACGATCTTGTTCGCGCCGGACAACCTGAAGCAACTCCGGAAGCCGACACTGCGAAATAATGGCTTCAATAGGGGTGATGAAATTAATAATACTCATACATATATGATTCTTTCTATGACCGGCTTCGGCCGCGGATGTGCTGTCTCTCCAACAAAAAAAATTACTGTTGAGATTAAAAGTCTCAACAGTAAACAGTTCGACTTTTCAATGAGGGTTCCCTCCTTTTTCCGGGAACTTGAGGTTGAGACGCGCAATAAGATGGCTGCGGAATTTGAGCGCGGAAAGGTTGATGTCACCGTCTCGGTTGAAAATCTTGCCGTGGAAACATCATCTTCCATCAATATCCCGCTCCTTGCCTCATATCGTGGGCAACTCGAGGAGATGAAGAATCAGCTTAATCTGCCGGAGCCGGCCGATTGGTATGCTCTTCTTTTAAGGATGCCGGATGCTATGAAAACCGAAACCGGTAAGATGGAGAAGGAGGATGCCGATGCTTTTGCTAAAGCTTGTGAGGAAGCTTCTGCCGCGCTAATGGATTTTCGCGCGCAGGAGGGGAAGAAGTTATATATGTTTTTTGAGGAGAAAATCGCTAATATCCGTCAGTTGCTGGCGGAGGTGGAACCATACGAAGAATCAAGGGTGCCGAAAATTAGGGCGAGGCTGGAGGAGCAGCTTTCTCGACTCACTTCAATTGAATTCGACAAGGGTCGTCTGGAGCAGGAACTAATTTTTTATATTGAAAAGCTTGATATCAGCGAAGAAAAGCTCAGGCTTAAGGCTCATCTCGATTATTTCCTTCAAACTCTCGACGGAGTGGAGAAAAGCAAAGGCCAGGGCCAGGGAAAGAAGCTCGGTTTTATTGCTCAGGAGATGGGCAGGGAAATCAATACCCTCGGATCCAAATCAAATCAGGCAGAGATGCAGAAGATTGTGGTTAGGATGAAAGATGAGTTGGAACAGATAAAGGAACAGGTTCTTAACGTGCTATGAAAGAGGGGAAAATCATTATTTTGTCTGCTCCTTCGGGTACCGGCAAATCCACAATCATCAGTCATCTTGTGAAAATTTCCGATCTCTCTCTCGGCTTTTCTGTCTCTGCAACAAGCCGTGCCCCAAGAGGGGAGGAAAAAGATGGTAAGGAATACTATTTCCTTTCCGAAAAGGAGTTTAAGGAGATGGCTGATAGGGGAGAGTTTGTAGAATGGGAGGAAGTTTATCCCGGCACATGCTATGGCACCTTGCTTTCTGAAGTGGAGCGTGTCACTCATAACGGTCGTAACCTCATAATGGATGTTGACGTAAAAGGTGCCCTCAATATCAAGAAATATTTTGGCGAAAAAGCTTTGGCAATTTTCGTTATGCCCCCCTCCAAAGAGGAACTTGAGAAGAGGCTTAGGCTCCGTTCTACTGATTCGGAGGAGTCAATCAACAAGCGCCTTGCAAAGGCTGATTTTGAGATGAGTTTCGCTCCTCGGTTCGACACCTTGGTGGTAAATGACGAACTTGAGAAGGCTGTTGAACGCACCGCATCTCTTATAAGGGACTTTTCTTCCCGATAATATAGATTATTCCCCTCCGGGATTTTTCGAATTTTTTAAGGAGCTTCATTAAGTAACTATGAATATTGTAATTTTCGGAGGAAGTTTTAATCCTATCCATACCGGCCATGCAATGATTGCTAATACCGTTGCAATGCGTCATGATGTGGATGAAGTGTGGATGATGGTTTCACCCCGTAATCCTTTGAAAGCTAAAGATGAAATGATTCCGGAGGAGGAACGTCTAAGGCTTGTGCGTCTTGTCGCTGATCAGTGCAAAGATGTGAAAGGTTCTGATTTTGAGTTTAACCTTCCTCGACCTTCATTCACATATAACACTCTTTGTGAACTGAAAAAAGCTTATCCGGAACATAATTTCAAGCTCCTCATCGGTTCTGACAATTGGAAAATTTTTAATCGTTGGAGAGATTCGGAGAGGATTATTTCTGAATTCGGTGTTATTATATATCAGAGGCCCGATGCTGTGGTCAACCCCCCTTTCCCTGAAGGAGTGACGCTTATTGAAGATGTGCCTATGATGATGGTGTCTTCATCTTACATAAGGAGTCAGTTGAAGGAAGGGCGAGACGTGCGGTTCCTTGTGCCTGATGTTATATATAATGAATTGGAATATGGAAGAAAGTAAAGTTAGGACGCGGCTAATGGATGTTACCTCCTTGGCGGCGAGATACTGTGGAGTGGTGGAAAATTCGGGTGACTACTCCAAAAAGGAATTTATAATTGAATTGTTAGCTATTTTCCCTCGATTATATATCGATTTCTCAGATCCTGAACTTGATTTGGGTGAAAATGAGGAATATTTCTCCACTTATGTTGACGAAGACTACTACGAGAGCATTCGCAGGCATGTGGAAATGCTGATGGGTGAGCATGATGTATTCCTCGAAACATTTGAGGAGGATATGAAATATAGCGATACCCCCGTTGCTGCATCTATTTCTGAATCTGTTGCCGACATTTTCCAGGCTCTCTATAATTTCATCTCAATCGTGAAAGAGACAGACGGAGATAGTCTGGAGGGAGCTTATATGGAATGCAGGGAAAATTTTGTGGCCTACTGGTCGCAGACCCTATGCAATGTGATGAGGGCATTGAACCATCTCCGCTATAATGTTGACCTTGGAGAAGAGGAGTAAAGATAAATAATTTATCCTTACTCCTCGCAGTCAATGCAGTCTTATCCCAAGCTATGCAGTTTTATCAAAGGCAATAACCCTCTTATCTCTTGAAAAAGCCCCTGGCGCTTTTCTTTCTCGACTCCCTTCTCTCATTCGGAGCCGAGCAGCAGGCGGTTATCTGAGCTTCCTCAGCTATCCTTGCATTCACCGACCTGCTGAATTTTCCCCACATCTCTTGAGTTCCTTCGCTCGTCTGTTGATATGCCATTGAATTTTCATTGGCAATGTTCATCTTGGCTGCCATAGCATCTACATCCACATTCGCACCGATCAGATTTATAGTCCACCCCATTTCGCGTAACTGTGAAATAAGATTCGCTACCTGTTTCCAGGTGTATTGCGTTGAAGAATTCTCATAACCATCGGTCATGATGGTCACGATTCCGGAGGCATCTTCATGGGTTGACGCGATTGCTTTAAGCTCAGTAAGTGTCGAACCAACTGCATCAAGCAAAGGTGTGTTGCCCCATGGCTCGTAATCATTCGATGTGATATCCTTGACATCTTTGGGATCAAGGTTCTTCACTAAATAACGTGACTTTACAGGCCCTCCATCCTGAAATGCATAAATGGAGACAAGATTTCTGATCGTCTCTGCATTCTTTTGAGCGGCATAACGGATAGTGTTCAAGGTTTCATTGCATCCTGAGATAGTCTGCTGTGTCATGGGGCTCATAGATCCGCTCTCGTCGAGAATGATAAGGTTGAATACGGTAGTTTTCATAATAAAGATGGTTTTTAACTTTTTGTGATAAAATATGTATGTGGTAAATTGGATTGATATTTATCGCTAAATTTTAAAAGCTTGCTCATTAGAAATTAAAGAGATCCTTGATGCCGCTCTCTTCATTTTCTGAGTCATCACTTTTTTTCCTTTCTGACCGTAGGGTGAAAAATTTCTTCCTCTTCCGTGGTGAAATCTGGCGTTTGTCTGCGGGTGGTGCAGACATAGCTATGTTATCTTCTTCTCTACAGGCACATGCACCCTTCCTTTCTCCAAATTTTGCAAACCCTGAGTCCATATCAAAAGAGGAGGCTTCATTTTGCAGCTTCACCTCATCAAGTAGGCCGGATTGAATCGCTTTTCTTTGGAAATTTCTCCGGTCATAGCTTTGCCCTGTGATGGCTTCATAAACATTCTGTAGCTCAGTCATCGAGAAAGTGGAATCAAGAAGATTGAAAGCCAACGGTTTAATCCGGATCATCTCAGCAAGATACTCCTTAGCGTCAGAGATAATGTCTGTATGATCAAAAGCCATAGGAGGGAGGAAATCCACATTCCACCACATAGCATTTGAAGCATCATCTCCAGCAACAGTCTCCTCAAAAACTTTACGGTAATTCTGAGGGCCAACCAAAGCAATGAAAGCCACCGTCACAACTCTTTCACGCGGATCACGGTCGAAGCGGCTATAAACCCTGAATTGCTGAAGGAAAACGCCCGAAAGATTTGTTTCCTCCTTCAGTTCCCGTTTGGCCGTATCCTCAATAGTAAGGTCAATCTTGCCCCCTTCCGGATCGGCCACCTTCATGAAACCGCCGGGAAGAGCCCACATCCCCTTGTAAGGTTCTAAGCCGCGTTCAATAAGAAGAATCTTAAGGTTATAACCGTCAAACCCGAAAATAACACAATCCGCAGTCAAAGCGGCATGAGGATACTTATAGCAATAGTCTCCCAAGTTTGCATTAAAAAACTTGCCATTATACTCCTCATTATATGTTTTTTTATTTGAACTCATCTCCAATAATTTATAACTAACAGCCGATAAATTATACCTAACAGCCGATCCCCAATAACACAAAGCTCAAAGCCGATTGCCAATAACACAAAGCTCAAAGCCGATT
>CAMWXH010000077.1 GCA_947178165.1 uncultured Porphyromonadaceae bacterium
ACAAAGACTTAAACTATCACTTTAAATTTATTTATCTTTAATTAAAGCCTTATTATATTATATTTAAAGCTTTATTTTGTTATGATTCTGCGGGCACCGATATACCGAGGAACATAATAACCTTCAAAATCGCTTATTTTCACGCCACGAATGCTTGCATGAATAAACTTGAACTTACCTGTCTTATTGTCAGCATTTACAACAATTCCGACATGCCCTACATTCTTTCCGCTGCTGCGGCTGGTGAAGAATACGAGATCTCCTTTTTGAAGGTCATTCCTTTCAACCTTCACACCCTCAGTGTATTGTGTTCTCGATGCGGGACTTAGATTATAACCGAACTGCTTATACACATAACTTGAAAAGCCGGAACAATCAAAACGGCTTGGCCCCTTGGCACCATGTAGATACGGTTTGCCGATATGGCGATTGGCCTCATTCAGAAGGTCGTTGATAAGCTGAGATGATTCAGCTGAAAGTGAATATGTTGAAGAAGCTTCACGCTTTGCAACATCCTCTTGCAACATATCTGAAATCACACTTTTGTCGAGCTTTGAATTGACGTTTGCCAATTGCTGCTGATGTAGTTGCTTATGAGCTGAAAGTGTCTTGTTTGATGTTTGGGCTGATGCGACAAGACCGCAAGAAGCCACTATTAGTGCTGAAAATAGAATTCTGAGTTTCATTGGTTATTGTTGTTATTTTGGGTCGCCTCCTTCACGGGGGGTTAATCGTTTCTGGTTGCAAAGTTAAAAAATACTTTAAGTTTTTCCAAAATAATCATCTCTAATTATCAAGATTTTAAATTAATTTATGATTCGGCACAGGTTCGCAGGATGTGTGCAAAACTTAGAGTGATTCTTAACTTTTGTTAATATTAAACAAGTTTTGCCAAGTTCTATAGATTCTAAAACGAAGTGCAAAAGTTAAGGGATTTCCAAATCTCTTCCTTGATCCTCCGGGGGAAGGCCCTACGGCCAGGGGGCAGAGCCCCCGATGAGTAAAAATAGTTAACTGACAATACAAAATAAAAAAAGGAGACCGAAGTCTCCCTAAGATTAATTAATTTTGTATTGCTCATGTACAAACAACTAACCTCAGCGCAAAGGTACACAATTTCTACCATGCGACAAAATGGATTTTCACTGCAGGCCATTGCAGATGAACTGAACCGTATAGAACTGGAAGCTTCTCTTGAGAATGGAGATACGCCACCGACCTGTTTACGCAGTGCCTCGACCATAAGTCGGGAACTGAGGCCTAATCAGACCAAGACCGGGAAGTATAACCCCAAGACTGCACATGATTTCGCTTTGATCAGACGCGAGAGAATTGTCCGCAATACTGCATTGAAGCCCGGTGTAGTTAAGGAGGCACTGAGACTTCTTAAGGAGAAGCGATGGTCTCCCGAACAGATATCGGGATATCTGCGAAAAAAAGATATCCATATCTCTAAGGAGCGTATATATCAGGAGATAAGAAAAAAGCCGGATCTGCATCAGTACTGTCATCACAGGATGAAATACCGCCGTCATCAGGAAAAGGCGTACAGAACTGCAGGGAAGTCAATGATTCCTGACCGTGTCTCCATTCACGACAGGCCAAAGGAGGCCGACGGCACACGCTTCGGTGACTGGGAAATGGATCTTGTGGTGGGTCGTGAGAATAAAAGCGCCGTACTCACACTTGTAGAAAGAAGCCGGAATATGTTCCTGCAGTCCAAACTGCCCTCAAAAAGGCCTGAGGATGTGGAAAAAGCCGTGGTGAGACTGCTTGTGCCTTTTAAGAGACACGTACTGACTATAACCACGGATAACGGGATGGAATTCCGGAATCACCGAAACATCGCCAAAGCCTTGAACTGTACTGTATATTTTGCTGATCCCTATTGTTCGGGACAGAAAGGAGCTGTCGAGAATGCTAATAAAATTTTTCGGGAATTCTTCCCGAAAGGAACTGACTTCAGGAAGGTTACACAACCTGAACTTAATAAGGTTCAGTATCAGATCAATGATAGACCTCGAAAAAAATTGGACTTCTCAACTCCAAAAATTGAGTTTTACCGCTGTATTGAGTAATTTTGCAGTTGTCAGTTGACTCTACTTTTTGCCAAGTTCTACATTTAGATTTGGTGGGTCAAAAATAAATGTATATCTTTACGTGTTAAACTAAAAAAATGCTTAACTAAAATATAAATCTAAAAATTTAGACATGAAAAAAATCATTTTTGCACTGCCACTTCTGGCTTTACCCTTTGTGCCAACTTTGGCAAAAGACCGTGTGACAGTAAATCCGGATGCTGTTAATACAGAAAGCATTCTTCATGTGTGGAGCTGGAATTTCCCCACTATCGGTGAAAACATGAAAAAAATCGCCGACGCAGGCTTCACAATGATTCAGACTTCTCCTGTGCAAAATTGCTATGCACCTGAAGGAAGTGGAAAAAAGATTTTCGATGAAAACGAAACTGAAGGGAACTGGTATTATTACTATCAGCCGACAGATTGGAAAATCGGAAACAACATTCTCGGTTCGAGAGATGAGATGAAGCAGATGATGGATTCCGCAGCAAAATATAATATAAAGGTTATAGTGGATGTGCTGCCTAACCATACAGCTTTTGACATTGATGCTGTTTCCGAGGATTTTTATAAAGCTGTCGGTGGCAGAGACAAGATGTTCCATACAGAAGGGCTCCTCCCGGTAAGAGACTATAACGATCGTCTTCAATGCACACTCTGGGGCTCCGGCGGACTCCCTGACGTGAACACAGAGAACCCTAAGTTCCAGAAATACTACATGGACTTTGTGAATGATCTTCTTTCATTGGGAGTAAAGGGATTCCGTTATGACACCGCCAAGCATATCGGTGTGCATTCCGACCCTGTTGACACAGCTGCTGGAGTAAAAGAAAATGACTTCTGGGATGTTGCAACAGGCCGTAAAGCAGTAAATGGTGTCAAACTCGCTGTTCCCTATGACTCTTTATTCGTATATGGAGAGGTTCTGCAAGACCGCAATGTTCCCGAGGCTGAATATGCCGACTATTTTGGCCAGACAGCATCAGGATATGGCCATATTCTCCGCGAAGCGCTTGAAAAAGGTTCTGTCAAAGGCCTTGACCTTGTTAAATGGCATCATGAAGCGGCCCCAGAATTCCTCACCACCTGGGTTGAAAGCCACGACACCTACGCAAATGCTCATGAATCAGCTCATCTTACCGATGATCAGATACGCACCGGATGGGTATTCCTTACTGCCCGTCAGAACGGTACTCCCCTCTTCTTCAGTCGCCCTGCCGGCTCAACACGTCAGGCCTATTGGGGTGACAATGTGTTGGGAGCAAGAGGGAATGATGAATTCTTCCATCCCGAAGTAGCGGCTGTAAATAAATTCAGGACCGCAATGAATGGTCAGAGAGAGGATTTGCAGTTCTCCCCTGCCGGCGACGTCATTGTTGTTAACCGAGGCAAGAAAGGCGCTGCTGTAATCAATCTAAGCAAATCAGCCAATGCTGTTAACCTCCCCACAGGATTGCCCAACGGTACTTATAAGGATGTGGTATATAATAAGGAATTTAAGGTTAAAAATGGCAAACTAACAGGTCTGTTAGCACCACATAGAACTTATATCCTTCAGAAATAAATCCGGAAATAGTTAGAAAAAACCTTTTTTTTCTTTACTTGTTTTATAAATAGGTGATGGTCATAAACCCTCACCTATTTATGCTTTAAATTATTGGCACACTATTTGCAATAATGTAATCTGAGAAATATAATAACATGATTTCATAGATAAAATAGTGTTATTAGGCAGATAACAGAACTGAAAATTTAACAGATAGAAATAATCCAAATAAAATTAAAGAATTATGAATATTAAACCTTTATCGGACAGGGTTCTTATAGAGCCCACCGCTGCAGAAGAAGTCACTATGGCCGGAATCATCATTCCGGATTCTGCAAAAGAGAAACCATTGAAAGGTAAAGTTATAGCCGTTGGTCAGGGCACTAAAGATGAAGAAATGATTCTTAAAGCCGGCGATACCGTGCTTTATGGCAAATATTCAGGTACTGAAATTGAATTTGAAGGTGTGAAATACCTTATGATGCGTCAAAGCGATGTGCTTGCCGTTGTTGAATAAGGATATTCATATCAGGTCTCGGGAATAGGATTACAAAATAAATCGGGGATAGGATTATAAAATAAAAAAGAGATTTTCTCTATAAGAATATGGCAATAGAAATTATATTTTATTTCAAGGCTCGTGAAGAGTTGAAAAACGGTGTTGACGCGCTTGCGAATGCCGTGAAAGTTACACTCGGTCCTAAAGGACGTAACGTTATCATTGAAAAGAAATTTGGTGCTCCTCATATCACTAAAGACGGTGTTTCCGTTGCTCGCGAGGTTGAGCTCGAAGATCCATTCCAGAATATGGGAGCTCAGCTTGTTAAGGAGGTTGCCTCCAAAACCGGTGATCAGGCCGGCGACGGAACAACCACCGCAACAGTGCTTGCTCAGGCCATTGTGAACGTTGGCTTGAAGAATGTAGCGGCAGGTGCCAATCCTATGGATTTGAAACGCGGTATTGACAAAGCCGTTTCTAAGGTTGTCGAAGGCATTAAAGCTCAGGCTCAGGAAGTTGATGATGATATCAGCAAAATTGAGAATGTGGCTCGCGTGTCTGCCAACAATGATGAACAGATTGGCAAACTCATTGCCGAGGCAATGGAGAAGGTGAAAAAAGAGGGTGTCATAACTGTCGAGGAAGCAAAAGGAACTGAAACAACCGTTGAAGTTGTGGAAGGCATGCAATTTGACAGAGGATATATCTCTCCCTATTTCGTAACCAACAGCGAAAAGATGGAGTGTGAGATGGATTCACCCTACATCCTTCTTTACGACAAGAAGATTTCCAATCTTAAGGATATGCTTCCTATTTTGGAGGCTGTGGCACAATCGGGCCGTCCCCTTCTCATCATTGCAGAGGATGTGGATAATGAGGCTCTTGCCACATTGGTTGTGAACCGTCTCCGCGGCTCATTGAAAATTTGTGCTGTCAAAGCTCCCGGCTTTGGCGACCGTCGCAAAGAGATGCTTGAAGATATCGCCATTCTTACCGGTGGTGTCGTTGTAAGCGAGATTAAGGGCATGCAGCTTGCTCAGGCCACTATCAACGATCTTGGAACGGCAGAGAAAGTGACCGTAAACAAAGATAATACAATCATTGTGAACGGTGCCGGTTCGAAAGATGCCATCTCAGCTCGTATCGCTCAAATTAAGAGCCAGATTGAGACCACAACTTCCAACTATGATAAAGAGAAGCTTCATGAACGTCTTGCCAAGCTTGCAGGAGGCGTAGCAGTGCTTTACATTGGCGCTCCTTCAGAGGTTGAGATGAAAGAGAAGAAAGACAGGGTTGATGATGCCCTTTCCGCCACCAGAGCTGCTATTGCGGAAGGTATCGTTCCCGGTGGAGGTGTTGCATATATTCGCTGTCTCCCCGCTCTTGACGAACTCAAAGGGGACAACGATGATGAAAACACGGGTATTGCAATCATCCGCAGGGCAATTGAAGAGCCTATGCGTCAGATTGTAGAGAATGCCGGTGTTGAAGGTGCCGTTATTCTTCAGAAAGTGAAAGAAGGAACAGGCGACTTCGGTTATAATGCACGCACTGACACATACGAGAATTTCTTCTCAACTGGAGTTATCGATCCTGCCAAGGTCACTCGTGTGGCTCTTGAGAATGCGGCAAGTATTGCCGGAATGTTCCTAACCACGGAATGTGTAATTGCAGAGAAGAAAGAGGATACTCCTGCTGCTCCTATGGGCGCACCCGGCATGGGTGGAATGGGAGGCATGATGTAATTTGATTTACACTCCTTACAGACTTTAAATAAAATGGATGATGTGTCAAATAATCGAATTTTGACACATCATCTTTTTTCGTTAATTTTGCCTTATGATTTCCATTAACAACATCGGCGTGGAATTTTCAGCCCGTCCGCTCTTCGACGATATCAGCTTTGTAATCAATAAGACTGATAAAATTGCATTAGTCGGGAAAAATGGTGCAGGCAAATCCACTCTTCTTAAAATATTGGCCGGTCTTCAGCAACCTACCTCCGGCTCTGTGAGCAAACCAAATGACGTGACCATCGGTTATCTTCCACAACAGATGGAAATCGCCGATATGACTACACTATTGGAGGAGACAAAAAAAGCTTTCTCCCATATTTCACAGTTAAAGGCCGATCTGGACAAAGCAAATGCAGAGCTATGCAGTCGTGAAGATTATGAATCTCCAGAATATTCCAAACTGCTTGAGAAGATAGAGCACCTTAATGAACGTATAGCCATTGAAGGAGGCGACAATATGGATGCCGAAATTGAACGCACCCTGATAGGCCTTGGTTTTTCAAGGGAAGATTTCAACCGCCCCACATCAGAGTTTTCGGGAGGATGGAGAATGAGGGTTGAGCTTGCAAAGATACTTCTTCAACGACCCGATGTCCTTCTTCTTGATGAGCCGACCAATCATCTTGACATTGAATCAATCCAATGGCTTGAACGCTTTATGCAGACAAAGGCAAAAGCTGTTGTTCTGGTCAGCCACGACCGTGCTTTCCTTGATAATGTGACAGGGCGCACAATCGAAATCTCATGTGGAAAGGCATACGATTATAAGGTGAACTATTCCAAGTTTGTTGACCTCAGAACCGAACGTGTTGAACAGCAGAAAAGAGCCTACGAAAATCAGCAGAAACAGATTGCGGACATAAAGGCATTCATAGAGAGATTCCGTTATCAAGCCACAAAGGCGGTGCAAGTGCAGAGTCGCATAAAACAACTTGAAAAAATCATCCCTATTGAAGTCGATGAGGTTGACAACTCGCATTTAAGGCTGAAATTCCCTCCGGCTGAAAGATCGGGAGATTATCCGCTCATAACTGAGAATCTTGAAAAAAGCTATGGTGAACATAACGTATTCAACCATGTTGAGATGACAATTCGGCGGGGAGAGAAAGTGGCTTTTGTGGGTAAGAACGGCGAGGGGAAATCTACTCTCGTGAAATGCATTATGAGCCAGATTCCGTATAATGGAGTGTTAAAAATCGGCCATAACGTAAAGATAGGTTATTTTGCACAGAATCAGGCTCAGCTTCTCGATGAGAATTTGACTGTATTCGAAACAATCGACAATGTTGCAACCGGTGATATCCGGACTAAGATACGAGATATCCTTGGAGCATTCATGTTTGGCGGTGAAGACTCCGACAAGAAAGTCAAAGTGTTGTCGGGAGGTGAAAAGACAAGATTGGCAATGATAAAGCTTTTGCTTGAACCTGTCAATTTCCTTATTCTCGATGAGCCCACCAATCACCTTGACATGCGAACCAAAGATATACTGAAAAATGCCATAAAAGAGTTTGACGGCACTGTAATCGTGGTTAGCCACGACCGTTTTTTCTTAGATGGCCTTGTTGACAAGGTATATGAATTTGGAGGAGGCAAAGTAAAGGAAAACCTTGGTGGCATATATGAATTTCTTGAAAAGAAGAACCTTGAAAGCCTTTCTGAACTCGAGCGTTCCTCTTATAATGCTGCAAAATCAGCAGAAAACTCAAAGGATAAGGAACCCATGGAAACACAAAGTGTCTCTACCGGGAAATTGAATTATGCCGAACAAAAAGAGAAAGCCAGGATTAAGAACAGGGCTGAGAAAACGGTTGCAAAATTAGAATTGGAAATTGAGAATCTTGAAGACTCGCTTAAAGGATTAGAAGACAAGATTGCATCCGGCGATACTTCAGCTGAAACTCTCGAAGGCTACTCCAATATTCAAAAGCAGCTTGAAGAAACCATGAGCAAATGGGAAATGGCTCAAATGGAATTAGATGAACTAAATTAGGCTCAAATGAAAACCATATCTGATAAAACAAAAAAATATGGAATCGAGATGGATAATCTCGATCTCTCAATAAATCCCAAAGAGGATTTTTATATGTATGCCTGTGGCGGATGGAAGAAAGCTCATCCCCTGAAGGGGGAATTTGCGCGATTCGGAACTTTCGACCTTCTCAGAGAGAATGCACGGGAACAGCTCAAAGATTTGATAATGAATCTTTCTGATAATCCGGAATCAAAAAAGAGAGGCTCTATCGCACAAAAAGTAAGTGATATTTACAATATGGCGATGGATGCCGAAAGAATCAATAGCCTTGGCGCTAAACCGATCCTTCCGATGATTGAGAAAGTTGAAAAATCGAAACCTGAAGAATTCACCGACATTATCTCATGGATGCATAATGGCATAGCCTCCCCTTTCTTTGGAACAGGCGTTGGAACAGATGCAAAATGCTCCGATATGAACGTGATGCATATAGGGGAAGTCGGGCTCGGGCTTGGCGACCGTGATTATTATCTTGAAAAGAATGAAAGAAACGATGAAATCCTTAAGGCATACGAAATCTATGTAAAGAGAATATTGGAATTGACAGGATTTCCGGAGGAGGATCGCGAACGCATCTGGAAAACATTGATAAGGGTTGAGACAGAATTTGCTCGTCATAAGATGACTCGTGAAGAAAGGCGCAACCCCCTGCTCCGTTACAATATGATGTCGATTGAAGAGATCAGGGAAAAATATCCGAATATCGAATGGGATAGATACTTTAAAGGTATAGGGATAAATGAAATTGATAAGGCCAATATTGTTTCAACCGGCTTTATGACATTCCTGAATGATTATTTACCTACGCTTTCCGAACGAGAGATAAAAGACCTGCTCATTCTTGATATAATCGAAAGCGCCGGCGACTCAATAGGAGATGAGTATTACAAGGCCTCGTTTGAGTTCAGTAAAGTGATGTCGGGCGTGGAGGAGATGGAACCGCGGTGGAAAAGAGCTATGGGAGTAGCAAACTCTATGTTTGGCGAGGCCGTTGGTAAACTTTATGTGGAAAAGTATTTCCCTGAAGAAAATAAGCGTTATATGCTTAATTTAGTAGAAAATCTTCGCAAAGCTTTGGGAAAACATATCGATAATCTTTCTTGGATGTCGGAGGCAACCAAAGAGAAAGCGCGTGAAAAACTTGCCACATTCACAGTTAAGATAGGTTATCCTGATAAATGGAAAGACTATTCTGAAATTGATGTGGATCCGGCTTTAAGTTTTCAGGAGAACTTGCTCAGGGCCTCCCGATGGTATGCCAAGGATAACTACAGCAAACTTAACAAACCGGTTGACAAGGAGGAATGGCACATGTACCCGCAGACGGTCAATGCCTATTATAACCCGACCTCCAATGAGATCTGCTTCCCTGCCGGAATACTTCAAGCTCCCTATTTTGATGTGAACGCTGACGACGCTTTGAATTATGGAGGAATCGGGGTAGTGATTGGTCATGAGATGACACACGGTTTTGATGATTCAGGCCGAAGATTCGACAAGAACGGTAACCTTAATGAATGGTGGCACGAGGAGGATGAGAAAAAATTCAATGAATTAGCTGATAAGCTTGTAGCTCAGTTTGATGCTGTGGAGGTTGCTCCGGGTGTAAAAGCTAACGGAAGATTCACGCTTGGAGAGAATATTGCCGACCAAGGCGGCCTCCGAATTGCCATGACAGCATATCTTGATTCTCGCGGGAATGAACAGGCTGAAGATATAGACGAGCTCTCGCCTCTGCAACGCTTCTACCTTTCATACGCTAACGTATGGGCCGACAATATCCGTGAGGCTGAGATTCTCGACCGCACACAGTCTGACCCTCATTCTCTGGGCAGAAACCGAGTTAACGTGACTCTAAGAAACCTTGAACCTTTCTTTGAGGCCTTTGGCATAAAGGCTGGAGATAAGATGTATAGGCCTGAAGAGGAAAGAGTCATAATTTGGTAAAAAGAACTGACTATGAACCAAACAGAGAAATATGGATTGATCGGTTATCCGTTAGGTCATTCCTTCTCCCAAAAATATTTCACTGAAAAATTCAGGAAAGAGGAGATAGACGCTATCTACCTCCCCTTTCCTATTGAAAATATTGACCTTTTCCCTTCATTGCTTAAAGAGGTGAATAATCTTAAGGGCCTAAATGTCACCATCCCTTACAAGGAGAAAGTGATGGGCTTTCTTGATGATTTTTCAGATGCGGCCAGTGAAATTGGCGCTGTGAATGTGATAAGGATTGAAGAAAGAGAACATGAGTTTTACCTTAAGGGATTCAATAGTGATTTCATAGGTTTCCGAGACTCGTTGCGTCCACTTCTAAGGCCCGATGTAAGTAAAGCCCTGATTCTTGGAACAGGGGGTGCCTCAAAGGCTGTGGAATATGCTTTGAGGCAGTTGGGAATAGAATCAACAAAGGTTTCAAGAAAACCTAAAGAGGGCGAATTATCATATAATGAATTAACTGAAGGCTTAATCACTGATCACCTTCTGATAGTGAACACCACTCCTTTAGGGATGTATCCTAAAACCGAGACCTGCCCGCCTATCCCCTATTCTTTTCTGACGACCCGACACATTTGCTACGATTTGGTATATAATCCGGAAATCACCGAGTTTATGCAAAGAGCTTCGGTGATGGGGGCAACAGTTAAAAATGGTCTTGAGATGTTGCATCTCCAGGCAGAAGAAGCATGGAAAATTTGGCAGAAATAGTGTAAAAATGAATGCCCCGATGCTCCTCCCATTCATTTCACTTGCAACTGGAATCCTGCTAACGGTTTCCGGATGCGGGTTATGGGTAGGAGGCGCTTTGATTTTATTAGGTTCGGCCATATACTTAGCCCTTTGCGCATATAAAGGGAACCCTGTCAAGTTCTTTAAATACTCTCCCCTTCATTTCGTATGGATAGCCCTCTGGTTCATGGGAATAGGGATTATTGATGAGAATTTATCTATGCCGCAATGTCCTGCAAAAAATGAATTGGAAAATGAGATTGCAGCCGAAGGTAGGATATCTGAAATTAAAAACTCTACGTCAGGAGACAGGTTGACCATTGAGGTCTTTTCTACGTATAACAGATATGGAGAGAAGAGGAAATGGAGAAATTTCCGTTTGCTTGCATATTCCGATGCTGTGAGCGCATCTGCCGGCAATATTGTTGTCTTTCCCTTATCCGGATTAATGCCTATCGTCGATTCTGAAAATTCTTTTCACAAGGGATATGCGGATGGAATGAGAAAAAGAGGAATTTTCTATTCAATCTCTCTTCCGGGAAACAAACTAATAAAGACCGGTAACGACCCAGATTTACTGACGCTTTCCAGCTGTATGCGTGATAAGTTCGTTGCTTTCATCGAGAAGCAACCGCTCAAGAAGGAAACGCGCAATTTCATAATCACATTGCTGGCAGGCGACCGGAATTATCTTGAAGAAGAAACTCGGAGTCTTTTTGCGGATGCCGGCATCTCTCATATTTTAGCCCTTAGCGGGATGCATATTGGCGTGATAGCCGGAATTCTCCTTTTTCTCCTGTTCCCTCTTAATTTTATAGGTAAATACAAGATTCGATTTCTCCTCACAGCTATAATTTTATGGTTCTATGCATTCTTAACCGGCATGTCTCCCTCAATTGTGAGAGCATGCGTAATGTCCACAGCCTTCATTGTGGCCATTATGCTTGAAAGAAAAAACAGTGCCCTTAACTCACTTGCGCTTGCCGGATTTATAATCCTCCTTTTCTCTCCCAACGCATTTTTTGAAGTCGGTTTTCAATTAAGTTTTATTTGCGTTGCTTCGTTGATTTTATTTGCAGATAAGCTTAATCCTATCAATCGGAGAACTCATCCGAAACTCTATTACCTGTTTGCTTTGATTCTCGCATCGCTCATCACAACATTTACCTCCTGGATTATTGTGGCTTATTACTTTCAGAGTTTTCCAACAATGTTCCTTCCTTCCAATCTTTTGATTATTCCTTTCTTGCCTTTTTATGTTGTGCTGGTGCTCTTATGTTTGTTATCAGGGATGATTGGATTTAACGTCACTTTCCTGTACCAATTTACAGATAGAATATATGAGTGCCTTAAATCAATAATAACCTTTTTTGCATATAAATCATCACTATCGGTTGATGTGCCGGCAATGTCTGTAATCTTATGGCTATTTGGTGTAGCAATCCTTGCATTCTATTTATATAGAAATAAGATTAAGAAGGGTGTGGTCATATCATGTTCCCTCTTCATAGGCTCCCTTTTAATCGTATATATTTTACCGGCCAATAAGCTTGAAAAAGGAATATTGATATGTAATACATACCCTAAGGTGGAAATTAAGATGTCAGACAGTCTTGAAGAGAAAATCATTGAGATTCCAGTGAATGCTATATCACTTCACCAAATTAATGGTATGAATATATGTGTTATAGATTATAAAGATATTCCTGAGTCATTTAAGATTCCAAAAGAGAGAATAGATTTCCTTATAGTCACAGGGAGATTTAAAGGGACAATGAAAAAGGTTTATGAAAAGCTTCATCCGAACAAAGTCGTGACACATTCCTCACTTCGCAAGGAACGAGAAAATGAATTGCTAATAGAAGCGGAGGAACTAACACTTCCCTCTCACTCACTAAGGAAAGATAAAGCTCTGAAGATCTATTTAAATTGATTAATAACCCTAAACCTTATTTAATATGTGGTTCGTAATATTGGTAATCTGTTTGATATATGCCCTTCTTTTAACACCTATTCAGCAAGGGATAAATAAACTTATAAAAGATAAAAGATTAAACTTTATAGCCAACTTCATCTTAGCAATAGTGTTGCTTTTAATTCTTTATGGCGTAACCTCAATGTTTGGTTATAGCTTATTTTAGATTAAGCAAATTTTTATGTTAATTCCCAACATAATTTTTATCTAATCTTACTCTTGCACTTCAACTTTCTTATCCCCATTATAGATACTGATACTAATTATTTCATCCGATTCCTCAGAAGATTGTATCTGGCTAACATCTCTCATATCATCTTCGGAAACTAAGATACGATCAACTATTACAGTTGGGGTAAAAAATAGTTCCTTAGTATCGGAATTATATTCGAATGGATATAAAATATATCCATCAGCATCACATATTATTTTTTCAGGCGGAAAAATGCCTTCTAAGTCCTCACATACATCCTTTTTCTTTCCCCACGTTTTTACACTGCCCATATACTTGTTTTGCTCTCCGTATGGTATAGGAGCGGAATTCCTTTTAAGAAGTTTGTTAGTACAAATCACAACAGTATCCGGAACCGTAACTCGGTACCCAGCATATCTCATACCTTTAGGAATAGATACACTATAAAATAAAGTAGGCAAAGCAGGAGAACAGGGTATATTATCCGCATTAATAAGCCATCCCACCACAGAAACAACATCATCCTCATAACGAATCTCAAAATTTTCAAGATTGTAGTTGAAAATGACTCTTTCAACTTTTTCTGCCTTCAGTACATTGGATATACCGAAAAGGCAGAGTAACAATAATAAATAATAATGTTTCATGTCATTAACATTAAGATTAAAAAGATTATTTTATATCCTTATCAGATCTTCCAATCAATTTATGGGAAACAAACACGACATGTTATTGTGCCAATTTATGGATGTCAAATACACGATGCACAATATGAATTATAATGCATAGTGCAAAAATAATTCAAATTATTTATAAATCAAAATATTTTATCAAATTTTATGAATTGAAGCTGTTAATCCTAATTTACGACTTTCAAATGGATTCTACATGGAATTTGAAAGCCTCAAACAGCCACCCAACGGATTCAAGAGAATTAAGGCTAATGTATTCCAACTCCCTTGTAAGTTTGTAACCAAAGTCAATATCATCAATAATTTTATTCTTAGAGGCACTCAAAAATATTCAGGCAGGGAAGCATATCTTTATTGGATTAATATGTCCTCAACTAAACATAAACAATGAAATCCCGATGCACAAATATTAGGTTTCCGGATAACAAAGATATAATCCTATTATTCGATTACTTCCGCAAGATATGTTTTTGTCAGACATTCACGTTGCTTCTGTCCGACTAAAACACCCTTGCAAGGGAAACCCCTCGACCCAATTTTATCGTTACAGTTCAAGTGAGTTTTCTTTCAATAGAAAGTCATACACACTCATTGTTGTGATACCGTTATTGTCTCTCTCCACTAAAATGGGATTTCCTACAATCACTATTTTCTTAAATGAATCATCAACGTTGCGAAGTGAGTTTTGCTCCTGGGCTACCTTTTCATCAGAGTCAAGTCGGTAGGCGGACTGTATATAATATCTCTGATTGCCCTTGTTCGCTACAAAGTCAACTTCATAGC
>CAMWXH010000078.1 GCA_947178165.1 uncultured Porphyromonadaceae bacterium
AACGACCCCCTGATTAACAGTCAGGTGCTCTAACCAACTGAGCTATTGAAGCAGATTTGCATCCTGCGCCGGCCAATCTGTCAGACTTCCTCTGCGCTGAATTGCGATGCAAAATTAATCATTAATTTTCAATTCTACAAATATCTCAATAAAAATTTTGTGAAAAATTGAGAAGTTTATATATTTCACCACTGACAATACCTGCATTTTTATGATCGGTCTATGCCACAATCAATACCAATATTATTCCGAAAATGATCAGGAGTGTATTTGAGACGGCGTATGTAATTGTGTAACCTAATGCAGGCACTGTGCTTCCCAGCCTTTCCTGAACAGCTCCAAGGCCGGCTGTGGTTTTTCGCGCTCCGGCACAGCATCCGAGCGTGACGGCAGGATGAAATTTAAACAGCTTGTGGCCTATGATGATTGCAAGAAAGAGAGGGATGAGCGTGACGATAAGGCCGGCCACAAAGATCTTAGGCCCAACCTGGGTAAATGAACTTATGAACGATGGGCCGGAGGCTATACCGATTACTGCTATGTACATGTTCAGTCCCAGATTGTTGAACACCCATAGTGATGCTTTGGGGATGGCTCCGTAAGTGGGATGTTTTGAACGCAACCAGCCAAGCACAAGTCCGGAGACCAAAGCGCCTCCGCTTGCCCCCAAGCTTACGGATACATTGCCTATCTTAATCGCCAGAGCGCCAAGAAGCCCTCCCAAGAGAATGCCAAGGCCTATGAATACAAAATCTGTGGCAAGAGTGAGGGGGTCGGCATAGCCAATCTCTTTTGAAGCTTTCTCAAGATTCTTCTTCAGCCCCACGAGTTCAAGTATATCGCCGCCCTGTATTTCTGTCTGTTCTAAGGGATTGAGAGGGCGTTCATTGCGTTTTATGCTCTTTATATCCACACCATCCATCCAATCATTATCGAAAAGTTCTCTGACAGTCTTGATCTTGCAATGCTTCGAGACGGTTACATCCACATCTTGCAACTTTATGTTGAGAAGATTCACGCCGGGAATTTCGTGGCCTAACCATTCATTGTTTCCGACAATCATCTCCCTCCGGCCTGCGAGCACTATCCTGTCGCCCGGATTAATGACCAATTCCGGATTTATAGCGTCTATTCTCCCGGATCCGTCGCCTCGCTCGATTCTTTCAATAGTTATGCGTCGCCCGGAGTTTTCAAATTCCTTTTCAATAGCCTTCACACTACGGGGCTCAGTCATCATGGTGCCATCAGCAATAAAAGCCCTGAAAGCCACGGGTCGGCACGCATTAAAGCTTGAGGGGTCGTTGTTGGATGCCGGGCTTATAGTCTTTTCAAGTTCGCGAGTCATGGCTTTCACCTTGTCGATCCCGCCCATAAGTGCCGGGCCGACATACCCGAGGAGCCACACAGCCCCTAATGTGCCGAACACGTAGGTCATTGCATAGCAGACGGGAATGGCATCAATCATCCCTTTAATGGCAGAAGCTTCTCCGGGAAGAGAATTGATAGTGTCTTCGGCCGCGCCCACCACTGGAGAGGCAGTTGAAGCTCCGGCCATCATTCCGGCCGCCTGGCCGGGGTTTAAGCCGAACAGATAGGCCACGCCAAGCGATGTGGCCAATATAAGAACGCATACCACCACTGCAAATAGCACTTCTCTCAGTCCCTCGCCTTTTAACGATTTGAAGAACTGCGGCCCGACACTATAGCCGATGCAGAAAAGGAAAAGAAGGAAGGAAACAGACTTCAAAGGCCCTTCAACGTTGATATCCATCTGACCGACGAGCACGCCTATTATCAGAACGGATGTGACAGTGCCGAGGGCGATCCCCTTTATCTTGACTTTACCGAGAAGGAAGCCAAGTCCTATTGTCAGAAATACGGCGAGAGCCGGGGTGTGCCTGAATACTTCTATAAACCACATAGCTATATTTTTTTGAATGGTTCAGGATTTAAGTAAAATGGAAAATCCTGATGTTTGCAAAGTTAATTAAATTTTTATAATTTCGCATCAGATTGATTTAAAGAAAACTTATCTAAGTATCAATTATTAGATAAAAAAATTTTTAGTATCGATTATGATAAGAGTAACTTTTATAACACTAATGCTGGCCGGTTTCTTCTCGAGCCTGTCAGCACAAACATGGAATAAGATGCAATGGTTTAATGAGCCCGAGAATTGGAAAATCAGCGACAATTCTCTTTCAATGTTCGTGACGCCACAAACTGATTATTGGCGTATCTCTCATTATGGATTCACGGTTGACGACGCCCCTTTCTATTACGGAGAATATGGCGGTGAGTTTGAAGCCACTGTCAAGATTACGGGAAACTATAAAGCTCGATTCGATCAAGCCGGATTGATGATCAGGCTCGACAATGAGAATTACATCAAGGCCGGCATCGAGTTTGTGGATGGAAAGTATAATCTAAGCGTAGTAGTGACACATCACACAAGCGACTGGAGCGTGATCAAACTTGATCGCCCGGTGGAGAGCATCTACATAAAAGCAGTGAGACGACTGGATGCGATTGAAGTATTCTATTCCTTCGATGGAAAGGAATATGTGATGATGCGCAATGCATGGATGCAAGACAATCATCCGGTGAAAGTAGGAGTGATGGGGGCAAGTCCGGATGGGGAAGGCTTTGAGGTCCGTTTTGATGAATTTAAAGTGAAGCATCTTCCTGATGCACGCCGCCTCAAATGGCTTGAACAGAACAAATAGTTTTCTTATTATGACAGGTTATAAAAGGAGCTGAGCCGGAATCCGACTCAGCTCCATATTTATTAGAAAAGTGATCCTCTACACAATTATTTCACAATCACCTTGACTGTCTTCGTTGCAACCGTTACAGTATAAACACCGGCAGGCAATGAAACAGTCTCAACATCCGACGCAACTCTATGAGCTGCAAGATGTCCGTCAACGGAGGCTATAGAGAGCAATTCTCCGGATGCCCCTTTTACTGTAATCATCCCTTTCCCTGCCATTACACTTACAACTGTGCCTGCAATTGAGTTCACACTGTTTTCGGCAATGCTGGCAACATTTGAGGCTCCCGATATACCCTCTTCGTAGAGAGTAACCACTACATAAGAGTAATCAGTATCTTCAACGGCCGTTGCATCAAGATATTCGCATTCAGCAGTCGGTTCTGCAGTAAGTTTCACTCCATTGCGATATACGTCATAGCCAATGATGCTGAGATCCATGGGCTGGCTTCCTGCCTTTTCGAAAGAGAAATCATCGAGCATCAGCATGAATCCGGCGGTGGCACAGCTTCGAATCGCGAAATGTTTAGCTCCTGCCGGCACATCGAATTCATAGAGTTCCCATGTTCTGGGCAGCCCCTCGATGGCATCACCGATCTTGATGAAGTCAGCAGGATCAGTGGAGCCTGTGCTGTAATAAAATTCCATTGTCTCGCTGAAGGTGCCGGAATAACCTCTTGCATAGAATGAAATTGTCTGTGGGCCTCCTGAGAGTTCGGGAGAGATCGCCCAGTCATCAACCTGTTCATCATCATAACGGAACATTGCCGCCAGACACATGTTTCCGCTGTGAGTGTCGAAGCCTACGCCAAATTCGTCGCCTGAATTGTCAAACACGAAGAAGGCGGCTGTAGTCTCACCCGGATTTATTCCCGGAAGATCAATCTCTCCGAATCCTCCAATAGGGCTCTTGTCGATATCAACGAAAGTCCAGCCGTCATATTCCATCGCGAAAGAATCGCCATCTTCGAAATCAACTTCTGTCTTTTCGGCAGGGGCGAGGGTCAGGTCCGGCTCGCTCCAGGTAAGGGATACTCCATCAGAACCGGCCTCCGCCTTCAGGTCATCTACTGCCGGCAGTCGGCTAAGCTTTGGTTCAACATAGAATGTTTCGGTAGAGTTATTTGTATCTATCCCGTCTGTGTCTGCTTTCACAACAGCTGCATATCCGATAGGATCAACTGCCAGCACACCCATCGTGCAATTGAAAGTCAAAGTCTTTGTTCCGCCTGAAGGAAGGCTTTCTCCCTTGAGAGTATCAATGGTTACGCCGTCAGCATTAAGTTCGACTGTGAAATCATCAACAGCGGCAAGGCCGTTGTTAGCGATATTCACTGTTACTTCAAACTTATCTCCGGCCGGAACAAAGGCAGGAGCTGAGATCGACCTTGCTTCAAGATCCACGAGTTCGTGACTGTCGATATTGACGCAGTCTATCAGCACGTAGGTATAGACTTTGACAGTTGGCTGGATCCTGACTTCAATAGTCTTGTCAGCGTAATCAGCAAGAGAGATCACTACATTCTGCCATCCCGGCACACCGGGATTGAGATCGTTGACAATAACCGTGCGTAGTTCAGTCCATTCCTGGGCGGATGATTCACGTATATAAAGAGCAATCTCATTATTGTCGGGAGAATCGGAGAATATATTGTAGGTGCGGAAAGAGAAGCCCGGATTCTTCATTCCGGCAAGATTAATTTTTCCGGAGAGCATTCCGGCTGTGTCATTGACTTTTTCACCGCTGAAACATGCGAAACCTTGATCTCCGTCGGCCGATGCTATGCTGGTGAAATCCTCATCCTTTGAAATTTCCCAGGTACCGCCCTCTATGTAGGAGACACCCCAGAGATAGTGGGTCCTGCCGTCTGCAAATGTCTCGCGCACGGAAGTATATGGCTTTCCTACCGGCCTATATTCGCTGACAGAGCCTTCTTGACCGCCGTCAGTAACTGCAAAAACAGCATACTGAACGAAACCTTGCTGACCAACAGGAACTGCCTGAAGAGTATAGGATGTCTCGGATAATTCTTCAGTGAATGGTTTCCAATCCTCTCCATCGTGCTTATATATGACATATTTAACCTTTGCCGGATTAATAGGATTGCCTTCGAAATCCTTTTCGACAGGGAGCCAGGAGATTGTCACACGTCCTGTGTTGCCCTCTTCCTTAAGCATTACATTTTGGGGAGCGGCAGGTTTTGCAACACCAATAAACACAGATCCTGTAGCGATCAGTCCATCTCCATCTTCATTAGAGGCTTGAACAGTATATTCATACGTACCGCCAGCAGGAACCACATCTTTATATTCAAGCTTAACGCCTACCTTGGCTTCAGAAGAGTCAAATACCTTCACAACTGTGTTTCCACGGGTTATTGTCACCTTGGAAATTGAGGTGATGGGCAGTCCTGTGATACCGACAGAAGGAACATTGAACGAAACAGTGGCTTCAAGCTCTCCATTGGGAGAAGGTGTAATTTTCAGATCTGTCACAGCTCCGGGAGTTCCGGCTGTCTGTGCTTCGCCAACCTTGAAATTGCGTACGAACAGATAGTACATGTCCGGATCGGAAATGCCATGCAATCCTACATAATACACGCCATCTGTTTCGGGAGCCATATATGCGCCAAGTTCTTTAAACATGGGGGAGTCGAGAACTGTAGGTTCGATCAACGTCTCTGTCATGCCTTCGGCTGAAGACGCGGCGCCCCATTTAACTTCGAGTTTTTCTGCAAATGCAGTGCTATTGCTTGCGGCTTCTAAAGAAACATAATAGAGTTTGCCTCCTTCCAATTTTAGACCGGGAGAAATCATCCAGTCGTCCATAGGAATCTCCTTGTTATAGATCATCTGCGCGCGGCCACCTTCAATCTGCCATGAATAGCCGTCGCCATTTCCATCAATTATGTTGAATGTTTCAAGATCCTCCGGCAGGTTGAAACTGTTTTCGTAAGGAGGCACGACTGAGCCAAGTGTAACAGGATTGGAATTAACGGGATCGCTGTTCAATCCCGCATAAGCGGCCCTGACAGAATAATAGTAGGTTTCAAGCTTATTCCCGGCTGCCATCGGTTCAGAAAATTCCGTTGCCGACAGATTTGTGGCCACGGTCTTTCCATCCGGATAACGTGTAACAGAGTATATTACGGTTTCGGGGTCAATGTAACCGCCATCGATCGATTCCGTGACAGGTTCCCATGAAAGCAACATATTGCCATCGCTATACTCCAGCTGAGGTGTCGTCATTTTTGGAACCCCATTGCCGATGAAAAGCTCAGTTTTGGCAACGGGACTGTCGCCGGCCTCGTTGGATACATATATCATGAATATGTAGTTGCCTGCAGACTCCACAGTGACATCAGCTGTAACTTCAGCACCATACTGTGTCTGTCCGCTGGCAACCTGGGCTCCATCCAGCATGATGCGGTAAGAAAGTGGGCCGGATGCGGGTGTTCCGTCATAAAGTGTTTCAGGAGCACGGAAAGACACAGAACCTGCCAATGAACCTTTCGGGAAAGAGGCCACTACGTCGGTAGGCGCAGCCGGAGCTCCCTCCTCAGCGGGAGGCTGCTGGATGTACATACCCATAATGGCATCGCCAAGCGGTAATTTGTAAAGACGCGTGGCGGCACCGGTGGAAAGGTCAACTTCACATATCCACGAGGACATATCGGCAGGATTGACATTCCAAAACATACGGCCACTGATGGGATCAATTGCCGCTGAAGCCATGGTCTGAGGCAACTCTCCTGTTTTACCGATCTCGGTCACCTTGCCTGTCTGCTTGTCAAGCTTGCATAAGGTGGAGGATGTGGTGGTCATGTTCTCTCCTGAACCAACAGAAGTGTATGAGATGCCGTATAGCTGGCCAGTTGCATCACAGGCAAGCGCATTCCAGTTTCCGCTCAAGGCCGCGATGCGTCGTGTATTTACGTTTGCCTCCTTGTCGATCTCAAGCTGAGAGAGCCAATAGCCGTCTCCACTTGTGTTGAATGTCAAGGCATATACTTTTCCTGTGGTCGGGTCCTGAACTGCTCCGCCTGGACAAAGATTGGTGATCTCTCCAAACTCATTGTGAGCAACCTGTTCTCCTGTTTCAATATTCCAGGCATCAATCTGAATCCAGTAAAAGCCTCCCCAACCGGGATAATCAAAAGTGTATAAGGTATTATCAACAACTAATGCCCCATAATTCGCTGTAGGACCTGAGAAAACCAATGATGTGCCCCCATTGTTGATTTTATAATATCCGGGGGTGAAATCTCCGGTGTTCTGGTATGTGACGCATCCATAAAGATCCGGCATATCCTCCGAAACCGACACAAAGTTTTTCACCGCTTTCTTCTCTTTCGGGAGCACAATCGGCTTTCCCGAGAAAGCTTTGCCCAATCCGGAAGTCAGATTCGGGGCAAATGCCGATTTTGACTTAGCCATTGCGGTAGGCTTTTTCCAAGGGCGTGACGTGGCACGCGCCGCGATGTTCTTACGGTCAGGATGGCCATTCGAAAGCTTCGATGCCACCTGAGCGCCGGCAGGCGCTATTGCCGCCAGTCCAATAAGAACTGAAGAAACGATCGTAACTAATTTCTTCCTCATAGCAAAAAAAGGTTTCTTGATTCTGTTTCCGTCCGGCAGAAACCATTTACACCGGATCGGACATCTGAAAAAATGCTTTTAGTGTGGCGGAAGATTCAACGGACACGAACAATGTATGCTATGCCATTAATCCTCACAATGTAAATGCCGGGAGTTGCCTTGACACGCCATTCTCCGGAAAGCGTTGTGCTTTTTACCACAACGCCATCGATCCCAACAACTTCAGCAAGTTCGCCGTCAGGCCCGGAGATGCGTATTTCTCCCTTGGAAGCAGCAACCCGACAATTGTTTGATGAAACTTTTTCTGACACTCCGCTGACCGGAAGAGTCTTTACAGCAACTTCATCCGAAGGGAGCGACCTCTCGCCGTCGAAGCCGATGGCAGTGACCACATAGTAATAATCAGTATCCCCGTTTAATCCAGAGATGCGGCATGTATCGCCGGAACCAGCAGGATAATCGGTGATCTTTTCATCCGCATTTACCGATTGGCGATCTCCGTGACCAACCTTTATGTCATCAATTGCCAAGGCTCCTTTCGAACCTTTCTTGACATATTTTATCTGCATTGATTTGGTGCAAGAGGGGATAGGGGAGTCAGCCGACTGATCTATCAAGCAGATGCGGCCTCCTTTATCACTCAAAACCGGAATTTCTGCAATGACAACCGAGGTTCCATCGGCAAAGGCTTCGACGATTATCCGGTCTTCTTCTGAAGTGGAGTTCCCTCTATGCCAAAAACTGAAAGTCTTTATTTCGTCGTCATACAGTGGTGTCCTGATATAGTCACCATCATCACTCAGCCTTAATGAAGGAGGCGCTTCGCCACTGTAAGCATCGTTTGCATAGGAGGAGACGCTTCCGCTTTGCCATCCTTGAGGCAGTTCTTTTGTGCCAGCCGAGAAATCACAGATATCGATAAAAGGCCCTTCGGATATCTTAGTATAGATATCTATCAGATAGGATTCAGCATCCTCAAGAGGAATCCAATTGGCGTTAAAGCCGGATGCATCCGGGTCGGAGGCTGAAAGAGCCACGACCGCCCGCTGAGAAAGCGGGAGCCTGGAAGTGCGGACCTCGCAGGGGAGGGATTCAGGAGATTCTTCCCAGCCACGCCGCGAGGCAATGGTAACGAAATAATCCGTGTCGGCATCCAGTCCATTGATAACAGCAGTTCCCTCTGTTCCGGCATGGACAGCGCGGCAACCATCGACCGGGACAAGACTTCCGGAATCATCGGAAGTGTAAAGACGGATCACGTAAGCTTCACAATCAGGGTCAGCGTCCCAATTGACCGTTATGCCGCTGCATCCGGCCTCTTCAGCTTTTGGAGAAGGAGGAGCTGAAAGGGCAGTCCCTCCCCCGGATATTTTGAATTTCACTGAACCATCGGAATATTCGGCAATAGAGGTGAGGGGGAGACCAAGGCGTTCACCTTCCCAAGTAACCATGGAAGGCCTTGTGTCGTCGGTAAACTCCGTTATGCCGGCCGTGCCGGGGAATGCGTCTCCAGCCCGTGTCGCAAGCGTTTCTTCCCAGTCTGCTTCAATGAGATCTACCCGCTGATGGCCGTAGTTATTGTTCACTCCATTAGAAGCCCATGCCTGACGGTCATAGTCAATGTGCCAGATTAGCATTCCGTGGCCGGGGAGATATTCATCCCATCCCTCTTTCTGACGGTTCTCTATAAGATAGTACTCCTCTTTCCGGGGCGTGCGTATGATGCCGCCTTGATTTGTCGAGATCGGATATAGCGTGGCATCGACCGGCGATTCAATTGCAATGGGTTCTATCCAGCCGAGGGCATTGCGTTCATAGACGCTATATAGGGGAGGGGTACGCCCTTTATTGTTATACGGGCCATAGTCAAGGACACTCCATGGACCCGGAGTGAAGGAGTTGACAAGGACAGTTGCATATAGGTCAGGAAGACCCATGACGTGAGAAAATTCATGGATGAATGTGCCCACACCGTCGGGATGATCAGTATCCCACTCGTATGAGCAGGCATATCTGTCAAGGGCTACTCCATTGAAGATATATGGGCCACCCGGGTAGCCGGATAGATTATAAGAATGCGGCCAGACGGTTTCGGAGCTTGCTCCGTTAGATTCCCCTTCTCCGGCATAGAATATGAAGACATTGTCGATAACGCCGTCACCATCCCGGTCATATTCTGAAAAGTCAACCTTCCCTTCAAGCTGTCGGCAAGCCTCAATCACCATCTCCTGCGGACGCTGATCGCGACCGTAAAAATCGTTGCCGCCGTAATATGACCGGTTTTGTGAAAGGGTTATGGGGCCGAAAAGGTCAAATTCCGGATCAAAGGCGCCTGATGAACATTCGCGGAAGTAGTCTGCCACTGATCCGGTAGCTCCATAATCGGAGAATCCTGGTTCGTTGAGCATCCTTGAAAAATAATCAGCTGCATCCGGGAGAGTCATCTTTACATCCGCATATTCCACAAGTATTACAAGTGCCTTCTGTTTCCCGCGGGCTGGGAAAAAAGTACCCGGGAAAAGGCCTCGCCACTCCTCTGGTTGGCTATCCTCTCTGCTTCGCGAAACTGCCCTCCTGAAGCTCTTCCCCTTCTCAGACAACTTCTCCAAAATCATTTGGCTGTTCACATCAAGCAGGAAAGAAGAATGGCAGGAGGGGCGGGCTTCTGAATCGGTTGCAGCCATCCGGGAGGGTACAACTTCACCTTTCTCATTTATTTGCGCGTAACGAAGTTCTCCGTTGACTGAAAGAAGTGGGAAACCATCGTTTGAAATATAGCAGTGCGCATATTCATCGCCTCGCAATTCCACATGCAGGATTGAGCCATCGGGCTGCCTGTATTCCTTAAGTCCTTGGCGAGCCGGGATTGCATTAGAAGCCAATGCGCAAAATAACAATAAGCCTCCGCACAATATCTTTTTCTTAATGTCAGGCATTAGTAGTGTTTTATTAAGGAAATAAGGGCGGTCCACCAGCGTAACACTGACGTCCCGCCCATAACTTTTGGAATGTTATTAAGCAATTATGATTAGAAAATAACCTTCTGCATCTTAACGGCTCCGTTCTCGCCCACAATGCGCTTGATCACAATCTGGCCTTTAGCGGGAGATTCAACGCGGAATCCGTTAACATCAAAATACTGAACGGAAGAAACCTTATCAATTCCAATTACAGTCAGTCCGCTGGGAACATTTCCTACGAACTCATAGTTTTCAGATTCTTTTGAAGGGATGTCGCCATAGATAGGCTTAACCTTAACAGAGTATTCCTTTCCAGGGGTCGCATCAAATTCGTATGAGGGAGTCCATGCCGCAACATTAACCTCTTCACCATCATTGTTGTCGGAAAGGAGTGCAACTTCTTTTTCTTCTCCTTCGGTCGCTGCCGGGCGTTCAATCTTCACAGGCTCCTCGCCTTCAAAGGAGATTTCGTAGGCATCAGGCTCACCGAAGCTTTTGTTGGAAGGAACTGTCCAGGAAAGAACAGATTTGCCGTCAACCATATCATATTTCATTTCTTTAACGGTAGGATAATCATCTATCATGACCTCGTCGATGAAGATATCATCATGAACCAAGTCATCATCTGCCGGTCCGTATGCAAAGAAGGTGATGGAAGCGCTTCCGCCGACAGCATCTTCAAGAGCAACGATATTCTTCTTCCATACGTGTTCACCCTCGACTGCGCCTTCGGAGGGGAGGAGATCTGCAACTTCTGATTTCTCAGAATCGGATGCACCTTGCAACTGAACCTTTATGCGATGGGAATTATCATATACGCCTACAGTGTGGAACGTGAGCACGGGATACTCAGCTTTGGAGAAATCGATCTTGCCTGATTCGTATGATGAGCCATCCTCATATTCTCCTCTATATAGTTGCATCTTGAGGAAGCCTTCCCTGTTGTAATAGTCATTATAATCGCCATTGACTCCGGTGATGCTCTTATAATAGTCATTATCGGTCACTTGTGGATATCCTCCTTTATAAGTCCAGATATTATCAGGTTCCTTATAATAGCCGCCGCTGTTGAAGTGCTCTATATATGGTAACTGATAGTCAGGACCAACGAGGTAAGAATCGGAGGTATAATCATAACCACCTATGCCGAATTGATTTGCGGCATATACTAAATAATAATATTTTTTGGGCTCGGTGAGATCTTCACAGTTATCTGTGTATGTAGTAGCAGTAAGGTTATCAGCAATGGGGTCACCGAACTTACTGTAGCCATTTTCGGAACGATACACTGTGTAGTATGTGATATCCGGATCATAAATGCCTCCATTTTTACCCTCTTCAGGTGCATCCCAGGTTATGGTCATGGAGCCATCTTCATTGCGCACTGCCTGTACATTTGTGGGACTCGCGGGCACATCGCGGCCTACTACAAATTGGACATAAGCAGTTTGGCTCTCACCATAAGGGGAAATTGCTTTTGCGTAAATGGATTTTGAAGAACCTTCCGGGAATGTAAGATCCAAACTATAACTCTTACCAGGCTCTGGATTCTCTATTGGGTCTAATTCAGAACTTTCGTTATAGTCCTCAAGGTTGATTTTTGATAGATAGAACCCTTCGGGGAACGGGTTGCCGTCTTTATCAGTGTCAGGAGCAGTAACAGTGATAGTAACTTTTGTGTAATCCTCTGTGTTCTGTTCAGATGAAAGCTTTGGGAGAGCAGGAGAGATGCCGAAGAATACGGAGGGATCTGAACCATAGGTGGTTTCATACTCATCTTCGCCCTCTTTATTTATTTTGCATGGACGGATATCGTAGGAATATTCATATCCGAATTTGAGGTCTTCTGAATCTTCAAAGTCAATTTTAGCTCCTGGCTCTACATTCTCATAAGAGGCAACTTCTTTACTGTATTCGAGTAATTGTCTGCAACTTCGATATACCCTGATGACATCAATGTTTTCAGTCAGGGGATGGCTTACCCAATCCCCATTATCATATTCTTCCTCACTATTGGTAGGTGCAACAAATACCCCCCCCACTTTTGAATTTTCGCCGTCAAATTTGAATTCAAGCACGACGGTTTTCTTGTCAACCGCACCGGGAACCTGTTCCATGGCAAATCCGGTTGATGCCGTGGCCGCGGCCAAAGCAAGCAAAGTGTAAATTTTTCTCATATCGTTCATTGTTAGCCTTGCTTCGGAACAAGGAAATTTGAAAGTATTATGCAGAAATTCAGCATATTCCGAAGAATTCTATCCGATTTTTAACCGAATAAAGATATGCGTCTGTTATTTCTGTGAGCAAATATAATCTTTTTTATTGGCTTTTAAAACAATTTTACAAATTATTTTAAGTTTTTATAGCTATTTTATACTTTTTTATTTAAATTGATGTGGTAAGTCAATAGGGGATATCTCGGCAATCCACCTGAGCAGGCAAACTTCGTGACGCTTCCCGATGGGACACACTTTTATCGCAGCGGCGACCTTGGCTATGTAATGCCGGACGGCAACATGGCTTTCCTTCACAGGCGCGACGAGCAGGTTATGATTCTCGGCAAGCGAGTGGAGCCGGAGGAGGTGGAGAATGTTCTCAATGAATATCCGGCATTGTAGAGCGACTGATTGATGAAGCTTTGAAACGTGGATGTGGCAAAATATACCTTGAAACAACAGAAGATGGTAAACCGGTATATGCCTCTATGGGATTCCGGGATATGCCCGATATGATGAAATATTATGATACAGAAATTTGATATAGAAGGACTTCATTGTCTTAGCAGCTCCGGCAATGGCAAAGACAAAATCGCATACATACTTTATCCGATGGATATGCTTGACGATTGGATTGAGTCGGCTTCACAGAAATAATGAAAATGTTGACCGCACTCTTGTGGGAGTCTCGATGTCAGGGCTAGTTCTTCTCGGTGATCAGGAACCGAAATCCAAGGTAAAGGCATTTTCATCGGTAGGAACAGACACTCAGGAGATTCTGTCGTTGTTAAAAGCGGTAGGAATCGAAGTGGAATTTCAGAGCGTCCCCGGCAATCATTACTCAGATCCTATTCCACGTCTCGACAAAGCATTTACAGCACTTTATTAAATCTGACTGACGGTAAGCTCGGTCATAATGGAATTGACCGGTTATCTATTTTCCGAGTGCAACTGAGAAAAGCCGGAGGCAAAAAATAATTAAATATATCCAATAAAACTGCTGTACTGGATAAAAAAGATTATTTTTTATCCAATAAAAGGGCGTGTGTTGACTAAAATAGATAAAAGCAGGATGCAATTTGCACGTATCTGTGTAGAAAAGAATTCGACTCCTGACTATATTAACCTTTCAACCGGCTATTTACATTGACCCCTTTAAAATAAAAGAAAAAGCAGTCAGACTAAAGTCTGACTGCTTTTCTCTTGTGATCCGGTAGGGGTTGCGTAACCCTGCGGTAAGCCATTGGGAATTAACCTCTTATATCTTTGTCTATCTCGGTATGCCCCTTTTTGCACACCTCGATATTTCAATGTTCTTCTTCGTTTACGGGTGCAAAGATAATAATAATTCCCCGATTTTCAGCGATTAAGAGTGTTAAGTATCATTATTCAGTTACGATCTATTTCCGCATTCTGCCGTGATTGGGGGATAAACGAGAACGAATGTTAAGTGAGTAGTTAATACCATTCCCCGTATAAAAAACCAAACCCGATAGCTTGAAACCAGAGGCTACCGGGAATAAACATTGCAAA
>CAMWXH010000079.1 GCA_947178165.1 uncultured Porphyromonadaceae bacterium
CCTTAGTGCAACTCGGAAAGGCCGTCATCAAAATCACACCCACGGCTCCAACCGACAACATTTTCAAAATTTTATTACGAAGTTTCATTTTTATGTGCTTTTAAAATGCAAAGATAGTAAAAATTTGCTAAACCGAATTTAATTTGTTAATTTTGTGAGAATTTACAGTAAAGGCCCTCAGGGGGCTTTTCAAGAACCATTTTCGCGAAGAAATACAATAAAGATTTTTATGTTTAAAGCTATTAAAAAAACCATCGCTCTGCCCGATGGTCGCGAGATAACAATCGAGACCGGCAAGCTGGCCAAGCAGGCTGATGGTGCGGTGGAAGTGCGAATGGGCAATACGATGTTGCTCGCCACCGTTTGTTCGGCCAAGGAGGCCGGAGAGGGAGTTGACTTTATGCCCCTCACTGTGGAATACAAAGAGAAATATTCCTCTATCGGTCGTTATCCCGGCGGTTTCCTCAAACGTGAGGGTCGCGCAAGCGATTACGAAATCCTGACCTCACGTCTTGTGGACCGTGTGCTCCGTCCCCTTTTCCCGGATAATTATCATGCGGAGACATTCGTGAATGTAACCATGTATTCCGCTGATGAGAACGAGGCTCCCGATGCGTTAGCCGGAATTGCAGCCTCTGCGGCCTTGATGTGCAGTGATGTCCCTTTCAACGGACCTATCTCTGAAGTGAGAGTGGCGCGAGTTGACGGCGAATGGGTCATCAACCCCACATTCGAGCAGATTGAAAAGGCCGACATCGAACTGATGGTAGGTGCAACCTACGAAAACATCATGATGGTGGAAGGCGAGATGAATGAGGTTTCCGAAGCCGAATTGCTTGAAGCCCTGAAAGTGGCTCACGAAGAGATCAAGAAGCACTGTCTTGCTCAGATGGAGCTCATGAAAGAGGCCGGCAAAGAGACTAAACGTGAATATTGCCATGAAGTGAACGACGATGAGCTTCGCCAGGATGTTCATGACAAGTGCTACGATAAGGCTTACGCCATTGCAAAAGCCGGAAGCGCCGACAAACATTGGCGTAATGAAAGCTTCAAGGCTATCTGCGAGGAATATATCGCAAATCTCCCTGAAATGACAGAGGAGCAGCTGGAGAAATATGATGAGAATCAGCGCATCGCTATGGTGAAACGCTACTACCACGATGTTGAGAAAGAGGCTATGCGCCGTTGCGTTCTTGACGAAGGGATTCGTCTTGACGGCCGCAAGACAACCGACATTCGCCCCATCTGGTGCGAGGTTGATTATCTTCCGGGTCCTCACGGAACAGCTATCTTCACCCGTGGTGAGACTCAGGCTCTTGTAACAGCCACCCTCGGCACAACTCTCGACGAGAAGATAATTGATGATGTCTTGAACAAGAGCACCGAGCGCTTCCTCCTCCACTATAACTTCCCTCCCTTCTCAACAGGCGAGGCTCGTCCGCAGCGTGGTGTTGGCCGTCGTGAGGTAGGTCACGGAAATCTTGCTCACCGTGCCCTTAAGCGCATGTTCCCTGAGAACTTCCCCTACACTTGCCGCATCGTTTCCGACATACTTGAATCAAATGGTTCATCTTCTATGGCAACCGTATGCGGAGGCACGCTTGCACTTCTCGACGCAGGCGTTAAGATGAAACGCCCTGTGGCCGGTGTCGCAATGGGTCTGATTTCAGATGAAGGTGCAGTGAAATATGCAGTGCTGTCCGACATCCTCGGAGATGAAGACCACCTTGGCGATATGGACTTCAAGGTAACGGGAACAACCGAAGGTATCACCGCAACCCAGATGGATATCAAGTGCGACGGCCTTTCATACGAGATTCTTGAAAAGGCTCTCGAACAGGCACGTCAAGGTCGTCTCCACATCCTTAATATCATAAACGAGACCATTCCTGAACCACGCGAGGACTACAAGCCCCATGTTCCCCGTCTCGTCACCCTCGATATCCCCAAAGATATGATTGGCGCCGTTATCGGCCCGCAGGGTAAGATAATACAGGGCATCCAGGAGGAAACCGGCACTGTCATCTCTATCGACGAAGATGAAAAGACAGGTCTTGGACACGTTGAGATTGCTTCCAAAGACAAAGCAAGCATCGAAGCGGCTCTCGCAAAAATCAAAGCTATCGTTGCTCAGCCTGAGGAGGGTGAGGTTTATGAAGGCACTGTCCGTTCTATACTCGACTTCGGAGCATTCGTTGAATTTATGCCCGGGCGCGACGGACTGCTTCACATCTCCGAAATCTCTTGGGACCGTCTTGACTCTATGGATGCAAGCGGCCTGAAGGAGGGCGACAAAGTTAAAGTGAAGCTTATCGAGATAGATAAGAAGACCGGCAAGTTCCGCCTTTCAATGCGAGTGCTCACTCCCAAACCCGAAGGATATGTAGAGCGTGAAGCCCGTCCCCGTCGTGAAGGAGGAGACAGAGGTCCGCGTCGCGACAACGGAGAGAGAGGAGAGCGTGGTCCGCGCCGCGACGGTGACAGAGGCCCACGCCGCGATAGTGACAGAGGTCCGCGCCGCGACAATGGCGACAGAGGCCCGCGTGAGCCCCGTAACGACGGCGACCGCGGTCCCCGCACATTCACTCCCCGCAACCGCGAATAAAAGCTTGATATCAAGAAAAAGATATTAAGAAAAAACTGATAAAAAAGGAAGGCGCATCGTTTTGCCGATGCGCCTTCTTTTTTCGCCTACTCCGCCTACCCCGCCTATCATCGCCTACCCCGCCTATCTCGCCTATCATCGCGAAGCTGTTTCCGCCGGCGGCTGTGCCGCATTTGCCCTAAGTATGCGCCTATCCGCGCCTACCATTCAAAGGCGGCAGTGACCCCGAGGCTATTAAGCGTAATCGATCGCGACCAATAGCTCCAATAATTGGAAGTGAGGAGCTTATAGCTTATCCCCACGTCAAAAGCCTGCTTCGGATTCTTGGAATTAGTAGGGATTCGGAAGCCCATCGAAGGACGCAGGTAGAAATACTCCTGATTGGTCAGATAGCCGTCACCAATGGCGATGTAATCATTACTTGCTAAGAAAGAGCATCCAATCTTCAAATCGATAAAAAACGAAACCTTGCTCTGGCTTCCTAAATTTACACGAAAATCTGTAAAAACAGGAATCATTGCCGCTGTCTTAGTCGAAGAATGATTATAATCGAAATCCATATTCGGATTCCAGTTTGTTCCCCATCCATCGTTCTGATGTGCGAAAAGCACATCAACCCCGAGACCAACACCCATATAGAACCATGAGTTATATTGATACCCTTGCGACGTGCTGAACTCCAGGAAATCAGCATCCTTGCTGCCAAGTGTCTTGCTCCAGCCTGCATCTATCGAGCCCTTATAACGCCCCGAACCAGATAAAGCCGGCGATATAAGTGAAGGCAACTGGTTCATGATTTCATAATATTGTGCCGAAGCCGGCGTAGCCACGCCAGCTATTCCTAAAGCAACTCCCACACCGACAATAAACTTCTTGATCCTTTTCATAATTTCCTTGATTAAATGACGCATCTACATTTAACAAAAAGTGGATGCTATATTAAATATAACATCCACTATATTATTTAGTTTACACTGGCGATTATCGGGATTCAGCCAATTTATCTATCCGATATATTCATCAACGACTGAATCAACCGCAGTTTCATCAACAACCCATTTGCCAGGTTGTTCGGGATTGGAGCTCATCTCCACGAAATCCATCACATCGTAGCAATCAATTTCGGGAGACTCCGTATCTACGTTTCGGCTATCCTCAAGAGACACTTCCAACGAACCGGGCTTGATGCAAAGCTGCGCATTGTCATCGTATGCCTCCTCGTCAGCTATATATTCTTTCACGGCCGCGCAGATGCGAGCTTTAAAATCTTCTCTATTCATGGCCATCAGTCTCTGCCACCGCCAAAGAGACGGAGAATGAAGAGGAACAGGTTGATGAAGTCGAGATAAAGGTTCATCGCGCCCATAGTGGCAAGCTTATCGGCGAGAGCAGGATCAAGATTGGCAGAGGCCAAGCGCTTAACAGACTGAGTATCCCATGCAGTGAGGCCTACGAAAAGAAGCACACCCACTATCGATATGATCCATTCCATTGTGGAGCTCTTCAGGAAGATATTCACCACCATAGCGATAATCAGGCCGAAAAGAGCCATCACGAGGAAAGAACCGATTCTTGTAAGGTCGGTCTTGGTGAAATATCCATACACTGACATCGCACCGAAAGTTCCTGCAGTGATGAAAAGAGTATAAACAATAGTACCTATGCGATAAACGAGGAAAATAGGAGCAAGCCATACACCCATCAATGCCGAATAGACAAGGAAGAGAGCCAGCACAGTTCCTGTTGACATCTTCATCATCCTCACCGGAATCAGGATAGCCATAGCGAACATTGCAATCAGGATGCCCCAAAAAACAATCTGATTGCCAAATACGAAGTGCAAAGCCGCCGGAGAGCTTGCCACACCCAAAGCGCAGAAAGCCGAAATCAGCAGTCCGATAAACATGCGCACATAAACGCGCTTCATCACAGCATTAGTCTGCTGTGCAACGGTGTTGCCACCATATCCACCTCCATAATAAGGAGGAGGCGTGTTAAGTTTTGATTGATCGTAACTCATATTTTACTATTTTAATGTGTATCTAAATTCTTATAATAAAGGAAAATTCAATATTTTTCTTTATTATTTTGAGGAACGTCAGAACCGTTAAGATGCAAGGCGCTTTCGGTTGAATTGAGGGAGCATACTCAAGTATGTGACCGAAAATGAAACTGGAAGCAACGAAGCAGATTGACGGTTATCACGTTCCGAACCTACATTCTTTCGGGCATCTCGATACCCAACAGAGCCATCGCACTCTTCAAAGTCCGAGCCACCACGTAAGAAATTAGCAGACGCAGATTGCGAACCTCCTTGTTCTCTTCGCGCAGAATTGAATAGTCATGATAGAACTGATTATATTCCTTTGCAAGATCGTAAGCGTAGTTGGCTATAACCGCAGGAGAATAATTGCGACCTGCTTCAGCCACAACCGATGGAAAATCCGCTACTTTCTGAACAAGCGTACACTCCTTTTGGTTGGGTTCAGCCTTCGGAGTGGCCTCCGGATTGAAATCACCCGCCTTGCGTATGACGGAGTTGATGCGCGCGTAGGTATATTGAATGAAAGGCCCTGTATTGCCATTGAAATCTATCGACTCCTTAGGATTAAAGAGCATATTCTTCTTCGGATCCACCTTAAGAAGGAAATATTTCAAGGCACCGAGCCCAACCATGCGTGCAATCTCATCCGCCTCCTCCTTCGGCATTTCGCCCAAGCGTTCCACCGACATCTCGGCTGCTCCCGAAACCATAGTGTCGATAAGGTCGTCGGCATCAACCACTGTTCCTTCACGCGATTTCATCTTCCCCTCGGGAAGCTCAACCATGCCGTATGAGAAATGAGTAAGGTCTTTACCCCATTTGAATCCAAGACGATCGAGAAGAAGCGACAACACCTGGAAATGGTAATTCTGCTCGTTGCCGACAACATATATCATCTTATCAATCGGATAGTCCTGATAACGCAGCTTGGCAGTGCCGATATCCTGAGTCATATACACCGACGTGCCATCGGCGCGAAGAAGGAGCTTATGGTCAAGGCCGTCATTGGTGAGGTCGGCCCAGACCGAGCCATCATCCTTGCGGAACATTATCCCTTTCTCAAGGCCTCCCAGCACAAGATCCTTTCCCTCAAGATATGTGTCTGACTCATAATATATCTTGTCGAAATCTACGCCCAGTCGTTTATAAGTCTCATCGAATCCGGCATACACCCATTCGTTCATCATCTTCCACAATTCGCGGACTTCCGGGTCATTCTGCTCCCACTTGCGAAGCATCTCCCGAGCCTCAGCCATTAGAGGTGAACGCTTCTCAGCCTCCTCTTCCGAAAGGCCCTCTTTCTCCATCAGCTCCTTCACCTCGGCCTTGTAATGTTTGTCGAAGGCCACATAGAAATCACCTATAAGATGATCCCCTTTTTTGCCAGCCTTTTCAGGAGTGATCCCCTCACCCCATTTTTTCCAGGCGAGCATCGACTTGCAAATATGTATGCCGCGATCGTTGACAATATTGGTTTTAACCACTTTATGTCCGTTAGCTTCCAGAATCCTTGAGAGTGAGTAACCTAAAAGATTATTACGCACATGCCCTAAATGAAGGGGCTTGTTGGTATTGGGAGATGAATATTCCACCATCACCAGGTCAGACTCCGGAGTCACCTTGCGGATGCCCCATTCCCCGTCGGCTGCTATATCATGAAGAAGGCCGAGCCAATAGTCGGGACTGACAGTAATGTTAAGGAAGCCCTTCACTACATTGAACCTCTCCACAGCTTCCACATTCTTCTCAAGCCATTCCCCTATCTCTTGGGCTGTGGCTTCCGGATTCTTATGCGAGGCTTTAAGGAAAGGGAACACCACGACTGTGAGGTCGCCCTCAAATTCTTTTTTCGTGGCTGAAGGGAGGGCCTGCTTCTCAGCAACGTCGGCACCATAAAGCTCCTTCACTGCATTCACAACACCCTGTGCGATAATCGATTCTATAGTCATTCGTTATACTTTTTTATCTCTATTTTGACAAATTTAATCAATTTCGGTTTAACCGTTTGCTCTAAATTTCCATCTCATTTTCAACATTCGCCGAATAGTTCAAAATGAGATATCCATTAATTTGCAAATTTACAAAAAAAAGTCCATTCCTTAAAATCAAAAAAGAGGAACCCGTTAAGTCAGGCTCCTCGCGTTTTTGATAGCGTTTTTTTACTACACTTATTTCCCCAGGCCGTCGGCAGGTTTGAATTTCACAACCTTGCGCGCTGCAATAGTGATCTTCTCCTTTGTCTGAGGATTGATACCGGTGCGTTCGGGTTTCTCCTGCATGGAGAATGTTCCGAATCCGATAAGCTGAACTTTGTCGTCATTGGCAAGCGCCTGCTCTATTGATTCGAGCATGGCATCGAGAGCTGCCTTGGCGGCCACTTTGTTGAGCTGAGCCTTGGCGGCAATCTCATTGATTAAATCTGTCTTATTCATAATCTATCTTTTGAATTTGATTTCTATCGTATTCTTCGGCAAATATACACATTTATTGCTGTTTGGCAAACAATTTATATCAAAACTTGATATTTTTATACTTTTTTCTATATTTAAACGCCTCAGCCGCCACTAAAGTTGACTTTTCATCCTCCTTTCTCAACCAACTTTCTTCTTAAAATTTCTTTATTTCTTTTCTTACTCCGCGTTATTTTGCTATTTTTGCAGAATAAGTGAATAATATATGAACAATTTTCTTAAAAATATCCCTCCGGTTACGAAAAACCTTATCATCGTCAACCTTATCATCTGGCTGGCTATGATGCTTTTCCCAAACCAGATAGGCTATTTCATCACCAACAGGCTCGGGCTTCATTACATTGCCGGTTCGCTCTTCAATCCGGCGCAGGTGATCACCTATATGTTTGTCCATTCCACCGGCAGCATCTTCCATCTGCTTTTCAATATGTTCACCCTCTGGATGTTCGGGCGCATTCTCGAACAGGTGTGGGGTTCGCAACGTTTCTTCATTTTCTACATGATATGCGGAATAGGCGCCGGGCTGGTACAGGAAGCTGTATGGGCTCTCACCTGGGAGCATGAATACATCTCCGGAATTGCAAAACTTAACGGCCTCACCTATCAGCACATGAAAGATATTGTAGATGCCGCCGTGATTTCAGGCGACACTCAATTCCTCGACGCCATCGCTCAGTTTAAGAATTCAATGCTGGTGGTGGGAGCGTCGGGTGCGATATTCGGTCTGTTGCTGGGATTTGCATTCGTGTTTCCCAACATGCCGCTCTATCTCTTCTTCATTCCGGTGCCAATCAAGGCCAAATATATGGTGATCGGCTATGGCGTGATCGAATTTTTCCTTGGAGTCGGCGGCGCACAATCCACAGTGGCGCATTTCGCTCACCTCGGAGGAATGCTCTTCGGCCTGATCCTCCTGCTTTACTGGAAAAAGAAAGGCACGCTCGGCGGAAGAATTTTTTAAAGTCGGACAATGAATCCACTGTAAGGATAAAGATATGACATTCAAGCAATATTTCGGAAATTCCAATATCCTTCTGTTCCTGATTGGAAGCAATGTGGCGGTGGCGGTGATTATATGGCTGTCAGCGTGGCTTTTGTCAGGCTCCGATGAATCGATCCTTATGTCGTGGATTGTTATGCCTGCCCAATGGAGCAGCTTCATTCTCAAGCCATGGTCAGCATTGACATATATGTTCACCCAGGTCTCTTTCCTTCATCTCCTCTTCAATATGCTCTGGCTCCTCTGGTTTGGAAGGATTTTCATTTACTGCGCATCTGAGAAACAGCTGCTCCTCACCTACCTCTGCGGCGGACTGGCAGGAGCAATCTGCTTTCTGACAGTCTGCAATCTCGGCGGCGCGCCGGCGGGCAGCTATCTCACCGGGGCATCAGCCTCTGTGCTGGCGGTCATGACAGCGGCTTCAGTCATGGCTCCCAATCTTGAACTCAACCTTCTTCTGCTTGGGCAGATAAGGCTCAAATATGTTGCCCTGTTATGCATAGTGCTTACTTTCATAGGAATCGGAGGCGGCGATGCCGGCGGCTTCTCAGCTCACATCGGAGGCGTGATTTTCGGATTTTTCGCCCCATCCATATTCTCTCGGAAGGTTGCGGTGAATGCGGATTACACCTCCCCTTTGCGGAGACTTATCCACAAAATTAAGGCAAGGAAACGCAAAGTCCCCGATGCCCTGCGTCAGCCGGTAGGACCCCATGGCGGAGCAAGGTTAAGGCCTTCATCAAACCCTGCCTCCTACGACACCGAATCAAGAAGAAATGATGAGGAACGGCTCGATCAACTTCTCGACAAAGTAAGGGTTTCGGGATATGACTCCCTCTCCAAAGCCGAAAAAAGCGAGCTCAACGCAATCTCAAGCCGACTGTAACCTTAAAACCCCATAACCTTATAACCCCATAACCTTATAACCCTATAACCTCCCCAAATAACCCAAATATATGTTTCTACCAGTAGTTAAACCGATAGTGAGGACGGCATGCCGCATAGCGTCATTCGTGCTATATGCGCTTACCCTCCTTGCGGCTTTCGGTGGTCATATCAATCCCGCCTTCATCACATTCCCTGTTTTCTTTGTAACAGCAATGCCATATTTCGTCATTGCTACATCAATCGTAATCCTAATATGGCTCCTTTGCGGAAGATGGATCACCGCCGGGATAGGAATATTCACCCTCTTTGTGGCATGGTCGCCCATCACAACTGCAATCCCTTTAAATTTTGCAAAAAAGGCCTCGCCCGATGCCGTGACCTTCAAGGTGCTTACCTATAATATCCTCCATGGTGACGACCAGGAGAAAGGGAACGAGGCGCCGGGCAACCGCTCATTTGAATATGTAATAAACTCAGGAGCTGATATTGTCTGCCTTCAAGAGGTGATAGACCTTAACGACCCCAACGAGATCCATAACCTTCATGAATTTCAGGATTCGTTGCGCAAGGTTTATCCCTATCAAGCCGGCAATGCCTATAACGATAAGAAAGTGCTATCTAAATATCCTGTGAGGATGATTCACCATGACGCATTCTTCGGACCTGGCGACAATTATTGGTTCTCCGCCTACAAAGTCACGATAAAGGGGCGAGAGCTCACCCTCATAAATATTCATCTCAACTCCATGTCGCTTTCCGATAAGGAGCGCGATCTATTCAAGACCATTGCCAAAGGAAACGGCAAGGAGGCCATGAGTGAGCTGAAGGGCTCTATCATGAACAAATTCCACAATAGGACTGTATATCGCGCCGACCGCACAGCCGCCCTGAGGCGTGCCATCGATAAAGTTAACAGCCCTCTGATTATCTGCGGAGACTTCAACGATGTGCCTGAATCATATTGCTACCGACTCCTCCGGGGCGACGACCTGCGCGATGCCTACGTGGAGACCTCTTTCGGGCCGTTGGTCACATACAACCGTCACGCCTTCTGGTTTCACCTCGACCAGATCTTCTACCGTGGCCCCCTCCAGGCGCTTAGCGTGAAGAAGGGACACATCCGGTCGAGCGACCACTACCCCTTATTAGCTGAATTCGAATTTACCAACAAATAAGAGTATGAATAAATTTGCAACCGTGGCTCTCGGAGCTTTCCTCTTCGCGGCCACACCATTACAGATTATGGCACAGGAAAACAGCAACCCATTCCTGCAGCCCTACACCACAAAGTATGGAATACCCCCATACGAAAAAATTAAGGTGTCGGATTTCATCCCGGCCATCAAAGCCGGAATCGAGGAGCAGGATCAGAACCTCTTCAGCATCACGCGCAACCGTGTGCTCCCTGATTTCGACAACACTATACTCCCGCTCGAGAATCTTTCTCCGATTCTTGAACGCGTGGCAAGCGTGTTCTATCATTATGAAAGCGCCCTCTCCACTCCGGAATTTGCCGCCATGGCCGAGGAGGCAATACCCCTTCTCAATGAGGCCGCCAATAAGGTGAATCTCGACGAACAGCTCTTCCAACGCATCAAGCAAGTTTATGATTCACGCGACAAACTTAAGCTCACCCCGGTGCAGAAACGCGTGGTGGAGAAATATTACCGTCAGTTTGCAGAGCAGGGAGCGGCTCTCTCTCCCGAGAAGAAGGAACAGCTTATTAAGGTGAACGACGAACTCTCAAAGCTCTTCATCCGCTTCAACAAGAACCTCCTCGCCGCTACAAACCAGTTCACCGTAGTTGTTTATGATCCCGCCGATCTCGCCGGTCTCCCCGAATCTTCCGTGGCTCAGGCCGCTGAGGAAGCAAAGAAACGCGGTCTCGACGGTCTCTGGGTTTTCACACTTCATGCTCCCAGCCGCCTCCCCGTGTTGCAGTATGCCGACAACCGTGGCCTGCGCGAAGCTATCTATAAGGGATACACCTCCCTCGCTTCTACAGGTGAATATTCCAACCTTCCCGTAATCAGCGAGATCGTTAAGCTCCGCAATGAGAAAGCAAAGATCATGGGCTTCGACAACTTTGCCCAGATGATGACTTCGCGCGTTATGGCCAAGACTCCCGAGAATGCAACCAACCTCCTGATGCAGGTGTTCGAACCGGCAGTTAAGCGCAGCCACGAGGAAGTGGCCGACATGCAGGCAATCGTGGATGCCGAGGGCGGAAACTTCAAGATTGCTCCTTGGGATTATTACTATTATGCCGACAAGGTGAAGAAACAGAAATATGATCTCGATGAGAACCAGGTGAGGGAATACTTCTCGCTTGAGAATGTAATGAAAGGCCTGTTCGACACCACCGAGCGTCTTTATGGAATCAAGATGGTGCCGATGAAGGATGCTCCTAAATATATGGACGAGGTTCAGGTGTTCGACGTTGTTGACTCGAAGACAGGTGAACATGTTGCCGTGTGGATGTGCGATTATTTCCCGCGCGATTCAAAACGCCAGGGCGCTTGGATGGAACAGCTCCAGAGCGCAGGAATTTATGAAGATGGCAACTCTCGCCGCCCCATCGTTTATAACGTTGGCAACTTCTCTCGTCCTGCAGGCGATATGCCGGCCCTCCTCACCATCGATGAGGTTGAGACAACCTTCCATGAGTTCGGCCACGCGCTCCAGTCAATTCTCTCACGCGCTCCTTACAAATCAATCGCCGGAACAAATGTTGACCGCGATTATGTAGAGATGTGTTCGCAGATTAATGAGCATTGGGCCTTCGAACCCGAAGTGCTCAAAAGTTACGCACGTCATTACAAGACAGGGGAAGCAATGCCCGACTCACTCATCAACAAGCTCAATGCTTCTGGAAAATTCAATCAGGGTTTTGTGACAACCGAGCTTGCCGGCGCCGCTCTTCTCGACCTCAAATATGGCACACAGCCCGAAGTGAAAGATGTAGCTGCATTTGAGAAGAAAGTGGCTGAAGAGATTGGAATGCCTGAAGAGATCACCTTCCGCTATCGTTCACCCTACTTCAAGCACATCTTCGGAGATGATGGTTATGCCTCCGGCTATTACACTTATCTCTGGAGCCAGGTACTTGAAGCCGACGCATGGGAACTCTTCCAGCAGAAAGGAATCTTCGACAAGAAGACAGCCGACTCATTCAAGAAAAACATCTTGGAATCGGGCGACACAGAAGACGCCCTCGTCCTCTTCAAACGCTTCCGTGGTCACGAGCCCGACACCAAGGCGCTTCTCCGCCTCCGTGGCTTCGAATAATTGAGACAGGAGATATATTTTAATTTGAGACAAGAGATATAGTCTTGATATAGATATATTTTTTAAGACAGGAGATAAATTCCTGATATAGAGATATATTTTTAAGACAGGAGATAAATTCCTGATATAGAGATATTTTTTAAGACAGGAGAACAGGAGAAACAGGAGACAATGACGCTCCTGTTTCTCCTGTTCTCTATTAGATTTGCAGTTTCAAAGAAAAGGTTAATTTTGCAGTGATAAATATTAAATTAATTAACAAATAAAAAAAGAAAGAACCTCCTAATGCCGCGTTAGCCTATTCCTGTTCTCTGACATAAAGTCCAAGACAGGTTGCAGGCACGGCATTATTTCCCAAACTAAAGCTAGAGAGTTAATAAAGACATTGGCCTTTTGAATTTATTATTATAGTGTCAGCCGTTTGGAGCGGAGATTCTCTCATAAATAATTACTATGATGCAAATATACGGAATTGATTTAGCTTCACAAAAATTTGATGTAAGTTTCCGTGATTCCGATGGGAAACTCAGGAACCTGGTGGTCAAGAACAGCCATATCCAAATAGAGAAATTCCTTGACAGGCTACCCGATGATTGCCGCCTGGTGGCGGAATATACCGGGGTCTACGGCGACCTGCTGCTGAAGCTGGCGTGCATCCGGGGCATACGCATAAGTTACGTGTCGGGTTATGAAATCAAGCACTGCATGGGGCTTGTACGTGGCAAGAGCGACCCTATCGACGCCTCACGCATCCGCGAGTACGGGGAGCGTTATCAGGACAGGCTGGAAGATACCCGTTTCCCGTCTGAGTCCCTGTATGCGCTGCGCGAGTTGTATGCCACAAGACGACTGCTGGTCGAACAGCGCAAACAGCTCCAGACCGTGCTTAAAAGCGATCTGAACCGCCCCGACAAGAACCAGACCGCGCAGAGGGTCAAGTCCGATATGATGGCCATGCTCGATGCACAGATAAAATCCCTCGAAGAGGAAATGCAGCGCCTCATTGCCGATGACGAGGACCTGTCAAAGACCTCGGCTATAGCGCAGAGCGTCCCGGGCATCGGCCCCGTCACGGCAACCGAGCTGATAATCAAGACCGATAACTTCACTCGTGTAAGAACCGCTAAAAAGTGTGCCACACTCGCCGGCATAGCGCCGTTCCCAAATGCAACCGGCAAATCCGACAAAGGTTCACATGTGTCGAACATGGGTGATAAGCAATTAAAATCATTGCTGTTCATGTGCGCAAGTTCCGCAATAGTGCATTTTGAAAAAATGCGTATCTACAAAATGAAAAAATACGATGTTGAACACAAGCATATTTTCGTTGTATTGAATAACGTCGCCAACCGCCTGCTCAAAATACTGTACGCACTGGTAAAGAGCGGTAAAATGTATGATCCCCTATATGTACAGCGGGATCCGAGGTTAAAATTGGGCGTTAATAATAATTAACACTTTTTCTACTCTAAAATATTTGCTCTTATCAGAGTAAACCTGTCTTAAATTATCTCTCTTGTTCTACTGTCTTAAAAAATATCAACTGTCTTAAATAACAAGCCGAGGCTTTATAGGCCTCGGCTTGCAAAAGATTCCGACTCACGTCGTGGTCTTTTCTTCTTTCGATTAAGGTC
>CAMWXH010000080.1 GCA_947178165.1 uncultured Porphyromonadaceae bacterium
TTCGCCTGTGCTAGAAAGAGAAAGAGGCCGCCTAAACTTGTTAGACAGCCTCTAAACTTTAACTTTTTTAGAAGACGGATTAACGATAGTCCTTCAGAATCTCACGAAGCTTCTGACGGGTGAAGAAGATACGGCTTTTAACCGTTCCCAGAGGCATATCAAGCTTCTGAGAAATCTCCTCATATTTATACCCGGCCACGTGCATGGAGAAGGGCTTACGATAATCAGCGGGGAATTTAGCGATAATCGCTGAAATCTCGCCAACAGCATACGCACCGTCAGGTGCTTCTAACCCTGAATCCTGGCACAAGTTGACATGATAAAGGTTCTCAGTGCTATCAACTACTGTATTTTCACGTACAGTCTTGCGATAGTTGTTGATAAAGATGTTGCGCATTATGGTCAACATCCAGCCCTTCAAGTTAGTGTTCTCAACAAACTTCTCTTCGTTGTTAAGAGCCTTGAGAGTGGTATCCTGAACCAGATCCTGCGCTTCCTCCTTGTTCATAGTCAACTTTAGAGCGAAAGAAAGAAGATTGCCCTGCATACCGATTACAGAGTTTTCAAATTTACTTGTGTTGCTCATCGAAGTTAAAATTAGGGAGTGAATTAAAAGTTAAATAAAAAATAAATTGTTTACGCAGAAATTTCAGATATCCCTTTTTGACCTGCAATTTCCGTGGTTAGCTAAATTTCAAGTATTATATGAAATAGGGCTAAAAATCAAGCATTAGTCGTTTTGTCTCTAAAGGCAACCCTTCCGATTCTTAATTTCTCCGTAAAGTTACAACTTTTTTTTGATATTGCAATAACTTTATTATCTTTTTTACAAAATTCTTTATTTTTCTTTCGATTGCGAGCTATTTTCTATCACCTCGACTTTTACAAGTTCAATACGGGTGGTTGACATCTTAAGGATGGTGAACCGCAGCGATCCTAATTCCACCACCTCCCCCTGCTTGGGAAGGGCTTGCAGATTTTCGATAATGTATCCGGCAAGGGTATGGTATTCTTCGCTTTCCTTTATATCAAGCCCGAAGTCTTCATTCACCACAGAGATCTCCACGCGTCCCGGAAATTCAAAACTTCCATCGGGGAGTTCCCGGCCCATCACTCTTTTTTTGTCGTGTTCATCCTCAATCTCTCCGAAAATCTCTTCAACCAGATCCTCAAGGGTGACAAGACCGGCTGTGCCTCCAAATTCATCTATCACAATCACAAGGCTTTTCTTTTCAGAAAGCATTCGCGACATCATCTTGTTGGCCAGCATAGATTCGGGAGTGAAGATGACCGGCTTTATTTTTGCACGCCAGTCGGTAGAAGTATTGAACAGTTCAGACACATGGATATATCCTTCCACATCGTCAATGTCCTCTTTATAGACCACTACCTTGGATAGGCCTGTGGCAATGAACACCTTCAGGAGCTGTTCTCTGGTTGTGCCTTCCATCGGGACTGCCGTTATCTCATTCCTTGGAGTCATGCATTTCGAGATGGGGGTGTCTTTAAAGTCTATGGCACGCCTGAATATTTTCACCTCATTTTCCAATGCCTCCTTATCCGAACTCTCGGTGATGGATTGCTGAATATAGTCATCAAGCTCTTCCATCGTCAGGCGGGTGCTATCCTCTTTTGAAGTGCTTAACCCGAAGAGCTTCATCAATGCATTCGACAATAACGACACGAACCAAGACACAGGATAAAGGCAGAGATAAATCAGATACAAAGGGAGCGCAACAAGCCTTATCATGAAATTCGGATTGATCCGGAATGTGCTCTTGGGCATAAATTCCCCTCCTATGAGTATGATGCCGGTTGAGAGGACGGTATTGCATATAAGGGTGAGAGCCTCATTTCCGTGAAACCATCTCTCAAATGTCGGATTAACAATGGCCGAGAAGGCGATACCATAAATGACAAGAACCACGTTATTACCGACAAGGAGTGTGGATATGAACATATCTTCATGACGTGAGAATCCTCCTATTATCTTATCCACCAACCCTCCGCGGGCGGCGTCAATTTCCATCCTCACTTTACTCGATTGCACGTATGCAATCTCACTGCCGGAGAAGAGTCCTGACAGCAACACTGCTATGACGGCTATTATAATCGCTAATGTTATATCCATTCTTTCTTAATTATATGATTCAGCCGGCTACAAGGCAACCGTGTCCTTTGCCGGAGGGGTATTGTCTTCGACAGGGGTCACCGTTACCGTCGAGGCTCCCTCAGTGGAGGAAGGAGCCGGAGGCTCAAGCATATCCTCCTTGTTTACCGGGAAGATACCCATCGGCTTGACAACCCTGTATTCTGTCAGCTTGTCATTGCTTATGAATCCGATCCCTTCAAGCACATGGGTTGCAGTCTCTATATGGATGAAAGAATCGCTATATATCTTATTTGATGTCTGATCCCAATACAACTCTGCAGATTGGAATAGATCTTTCGGTGCCTTTGTCAATTCTACTCGACCCATCAGCTTCCACAGCTTCCTATCCTTGAAATAACGGGCTGAATCGGCCGCCACAGTGGCAATGACATTGAATTTCCTGTCATATTTCTGTAAGAACAATCCCTGAGGGAACACCCAATAAGGGGTGTCGATCTGATCATACACTTTCCAAAGAGGCGACACAATCTTATATTGTATCACTCCTGAGTCACTTATAAGAGTGGAAACATTCTTGGTTGTCATAGTGGCCATCTTCTCCGGATTGAGACCGGCGGCCACATCGACTTTCTTCTCCTCCTTGCAACTCACCGCAACAAGCAAGAGGCCGAAAATCATCAGAAGAATTATTCTGGAAAGTTTCATTACCTGATCTTACGCTGCCAGAACCAAACCTCGTTGAAATTAATGCCAAGGGTGATGTTGAAATAGTTCTCCGTGATCAGCTTGGCCGGATGAGCGCTCCTCCGCTTCCATTCAAATCCGAGGTTAATCAAGGTTTTACCTTCGTAGGTGGGGAAGCCGAAACCGCAGGTCACAGCCGTCTCCTTCAAACGATTTCCATTTATATTAAGATAATCGTTGCAATAATAGGCACCAATACGATAGGCAACCCTTTTCAGATAGGAGCCTCTGATTTCAGGAACAAATTCTGCCCCGACAGCGTAACGGGTGCGGTCGTAAAATTTCATTCCGGGGGTAAGTATGTTCTTCACATCCGTCGGTTTCTGTCCGGCAAGCACCCGCTCATCATAAATTGCTGAATACGGAGCCTTCGACCATTGCTGCCACGTGAAATCGCCCTCCACCATAAGCCTGTAAGACTTCTCAAACGTATAGTTCAATCCGGCTCCTATGCTATTGGGTGAATAGTATCTGTTTTTCATCTTCACGTATGCCAACGTGTCCGGACGTTTATCCTGAACCATCTCCTGAGCGGTGACCCAAGTGTTTCCAAGCATGGTTTTCTTGGGAGAATAAGTGAGTCCCACAACCACTTTGTGGAATCTGTCCCAGCGTGCCGTGTATTGCGCACCGATATTGATGTTCCAGTCGCGAATCTGCATCACATGTTCATACTTGGCCTGCCCTCCGCTCTGAGTGGTGGTGAAAAGGTCATCAACGATATTGCCAAAATCATAACTTAAATTGAAACCTAACGATACACCTTTAAGTTCTCCGGCCCAACCGAGATAGAGCTGGTTGATGCCACCCGACCCCTGATTGGACATGGTGCCATGCTTGATCTCATTTCCGAATGCATAACCCACAGAACTATATGGAAGCAAGCCGAAGGATCCTCCCATGTGCTTCCCTATCGGGAATTGCATTGTAAGATAATCAACGCCGCCTCCTATTGAATTCTGGCTTTTACCGTTCTCAGTGCTCTTGAGGAAGGAGATGTCGGCCCCGAGATCAAAAAGGAAGGTGAGAGAATCTATCGCCGCGTATGAGGCCGGGTTCATAACATTTATCTGGCGTCCCGAATTCATGGCATAGCCGATGCTTCCCATCTGACGTTGCATTGATGTGGCGCGGTCGCCGATGATGCCATATCCATACATTGAATATGGTGATGTTTGGTTCTGTGCCGATGCAAACATCACTGCCATAAAAGCGGCAAATATAAGCTTGATCCTATTCATTTTCTGTTATAGTTGTAAATACTCACCAATCCGAGCCCGACAAGATCATGATTCACTTCACAGTTTATCCCTTTCTCCTCAACAAGAGGCTTCAGGAAATCTGCATCACCACCCGTCATGATAAGCTTAATATCATTATAAATCTTCTTTACTTCATAAAATGTGCCTGCAATCTCCGCCACAAGCCCACCTACCACGCCGCTTCGTATCGCACTTTCCGTATCGTGACCCCAAAGGTTCAGCTCCCCTTCAGGGCGCACAAGCGGCAATTTTGCAGTGAAGGCATTCAGCGAACGGAATCGCAATCTGAGCCCTGGGGAGATATTGCCTCCGAGATATCTGTCACCACTCACGATATCAGCAGTCACAGCTGTGCCCGCATCGACTATCAGGGCATTCCCTCCATATATGTGAATCGCACCGGCCGCGGCCGCGACGCGATCCACCCCCAATGTCTCAGGAGTGGAATACTCAACTTTGAACGGCAAACTGGTGCCCGATGTCAGTTCCATCACAGGGATATCAAGTTCTGCACGAATCCTTGCACCGAAATCACCGGCTGATCCTCCTACAATACAAAAGATGGCTCCCTCGGCGCCATAATCTGAAGCAATGGAAAACAGTGCATCCGGATCTGCGTTGTCAACTACACGTGTTGTCAATACACGATCGCCATCAAACACCGTGCCCTTGGCGGCAGTATTCCCTATGTCTGCAGTAAAGATTTTGCTCATTTCTTACTATTCTTCCTCTCCTCTTCCTCCTTTTTCATACGCGCGGCAATCATCCAAGATGAAATCACCTGAATAAGCGCACCGGCAAGGGTGAACATTATAGTGTCGCGCATGACAGCGAGTGAGAAACCAACATTAGGATATCGCGCCGAATTATAGAACCAAAAGAAAGCCCCTATGATAAATGCAAAGCCGGCCCACATCTCCATGCGCCGCAACCTGCGCAAACGCATGCTGTCTTCGGGTCCATTAACATTAACCATCCGGGCCACAGTATAAACCACGGCACCGACTGCATATACATATTTAAACACCGTTAGAAGGATCTCGCTCCCTATGTTTGCAAACGGAGCCACGAGGCCGGCACAAAGCAATATCAGGCCTATGAGCGAGAGATTTTCCATTCGCCTGCGGCGTTTTTCTATTTTCGTCATCTATTCCACCTTTTACTATTCCACACGAGAAACGCCTCTCCCATCCTAACGGAGAAGATACACGTCCTCAGAATTCTTCTGCATGTGATATTCCTCGCGAGCTATGTGCTCAAGGTCTTCGGTCCCTGTCAACAAAGCCTCTCTCCTTGCACGATAGTAGGCCGCCGAATCTTCACATTGCTTTATCTCTTTCTGCAGTTCATTGATCTGAGACTGATACTCCATATTAAGCTTATAGCTTGTGTCTTCATTAAAGAAGAGCAACAACACCACAAGACCCAGAATCAGCACCAGCGCTATATGCGAACGGCGCCGAACCCAGAAATTCATTTTCTTTATTTTTCCGCTCATCTTATTTTCCTATCTCGGCGAAGCCCCCGTTGATAGATTATCCTATTTCGGCAAACTTCAACTGCAAAATTAGTGATAATAACCCCCATTACCAAAAAAATTAAAAAAATTTCATTATTTCATGATACATTTCCTATATCTGTTGTTATAATAACAGAAGGCAGTTAAGATTGCTTAATCGTTTTGCAAGTCGAAACGCCGGATTGTTGAAATAAATCTAATGTTCCACTAAAAAACACATTGTCATGGCTGAATCCACAACTTTCAAACAGAGATTATTAGGACTGCAGGGCAATCTTTTTAATTTCGCTTACCAGCTCACCACAAATCGGGAAGCAGCTCAGGATCTCGTTCAGGACACCACTCTGAAGGTGCTTGACAACGAGACTAAATATGTTGACAATGTTAACTTCAAAGGGTGGGTTTTCACCATCATGAGGAACATTTTTATCAACAATTACCGCCGTCAGGTCCGCAGCGCAACCATAATTGACTCCACAGAGGATTTATACCACCTTAACCTCTCCCAAGAGTCAGGTCTCACAACTCCGGAAGGTTCTTTCGCCGCAAGGGAGATTTCTGAAGCAATCAATGAATTTGCTCCGGAATATAAACAGCCTTTCACGATGTATGTGGCCGGTTACAAGTATAGCGAGATCGCCGACAAGATGGGGCTTCCTCTCGGAACAGTGAAAAGCCGGATCTTCTTCGCCCGCAAGCGCCTTCAGACTCTCCTTAAAGATTACAGATAATAGGATACAATAGATACAGCATATTAAACATGCCACGAATAATGCATAGTGGTAAAATTAGGGAAGGTGGGAAACACACGGAAATAGGACTAAATCATATAGAAATTACTGATTATAAGATGAAGCGCCTTTATGGCGCTTTTTTCTTTAGCAGGGATTTTATAATGTTTTTCTTTGTCAGATGTTATAATATAAAAAAATAAAGATAATGTACCGTATCATCTACATATTTCATTCCTCCTTTTTAATCACCACTCCGGAATGCAACGTGCTGTTTGACTTCTGGAAAGACCCATACGGATTATTGCCGGATATGATTGATCCATCCCGGCCGCTCTATGTGGTGGTTTCTCATTTTCATAAGGATCACTTCAATAAGGAGATCTTCGGGTGGGCGCAGAAATTCCCGGAAATTCGATTCATCCTCAGCGGTGACACTTCAAAAAGATCAAGATTCTTTTTTTCCCCAACCTCCACTCATTCCGGTCCTCATCTTAGCCGCGACTGCCTGACGGTCCTTACTCCAGGTGAAAGCTACGAGGATTCTTTGCTCAAGATAAATGCCTTCGGCTCTACCGATGTAGGAAATTCCTATCTCCTGTCTATCGGAGGAAAAAGAATATTTCACGCGGGCGACCTGAATGCCTGGATATGGAAAGATGAATCTACCGCGGAGGAGGTGGAGGAAGCCCTATCGCTTTTCAAAAAGAAAATCGAACCGATTTCGCAATATATAAATCTCGAAGATGAATCTCATCCGGGTCTCTCGGCAAAAGACCCAATGAAGCCTCAAATAGATGTTGCGCTTTTTCCGGTGGATTCACGCCTCGGCACCGATTATTGGGAAGGGGCTAAGATTTTTCTGCAAACTTTCCGGACTGCCACCTTCATTCCTATGCACTACGGACTTGGCACGGAAGAGGAGCAATTACGGAGAAGGAGCGACGCGGCCCGTTTCGAGGAATATGCCAATCCCGATTATCCCACAGAGTTCATCGGTCCTCTGCAAACCTATGGAGCAGTTTGCAAGAAGTATTAGTAAGTTTTAGGATATAAAGTTTTTTTACTAATTTTGCAAAACAAAATAAAGTTATGATTACAGCATCAGCTAAAAAACGTGAGAATATAGCCGAATATCTTTTATATATGTGGCAAATAGAGGATCTCATACGCGCCTATGGGCTCGACCTTGACCGCATTGAGAAGGAGATAATCGACCGGCACACGGGCCTTTCCGACCAGCAGAAGAAGGATATGCGCGACTGGTACGAGTCGCTCATCGATATGATGCGTCGCGAAGGGGTGGAGAAGTCAGGACATCTTCAACTGAACAAGAATGTGCTCATTGACCTTAATAATTTGCACGCCCGTTTATTGAAGAGCCCCAAGTTTGCACAATATGCAGCTGAGTTCTACAACACACTCCCTTATATTGTAGAAATTCGCTCTAAGGCAGGTGAAAACAAGAAGGACGAGCTCGAATCCTGTTTCGATGCATTATATGGAATCCTGATGTTGCGCCTCCAAGGGAAAGAGATTTCAAAAGACACTCTTGAGGCCACACAACAGATCTCGCGGTTCCTGGCTTTGCTGGCGAAATATTATAAGCAGGATTATAATAACGAACTCGATTTCGATGAAGACTAATTATTGATAAACGGAATTAGCCTTCACTTATTAAAGGAGGCCTTCCAAGGCTCCCCTATTCTGAAAAAAATATATAAAATGAAGATACTTGTAACCGGATCGCACGGTCAGCTTGGTAATTGCATACGGAAGGTTTTTTCCGGAGACGCAGATCTTGATGTGGTATATACCGATGTTGAAGAACTCGACATCACCGACCGTGAGGAAGTGGATCACTTCATACGAGAAAATAAATTTGATTTCATCATCAACTGCGCGGCCTACACTGCTGTGGACCGTGCTGAAACCGACGACCTGAAGGCGGCCGCAATCAACACTGTCGCAGTTGGATATATCGCTCAGGCAGCTTCAAGGAATCGTGTCAAGGTGATACATATATCGACCGATTATGTATTCAACGGCGAAAGCTTCCGTCCATACGAGGAGAACGACGAACCCTATCCCCGCAGCATTTACGGGCGCACCAAATTGGAAGGGGAAGGGATTCTAACCTCTTTCTGTCAGGATGCACTCATCATCCGCACGGCTTGGCTATATTCAGAATTCGGGGGAAATTTTGTCAAGACCATGCTGCGCCTCGCCACCGAACGCGACAGCATCAATGTGGTGGCCGACCAGATCGGCTCCCCCACATACGCCGGCGACCTCGCCGAAGCGGTGCATCATATAATCAAACATAAGAAATGGCTCCCCGGCATATATCATTTCACCAATGAGGGCGTGGCCTCCTGGTTTGATTTCTCTAAAGCCATTTTCGAGATCACAGGGAAAAAAACCAAGGTGAACCCCATTCCGACCTCTCAATATCCAACGCCGGCTAAACGTCCTTTGTATTCAGTGCTCAGCAAGATGAAAATCAAGAACACTTATGGTGTCAATATCCCCTACTGGCGCGATTCATTGAAAAAATGTCTTAATATTTTGGGAGAATAAATCATCTCTCCCGGATATGATATATAATAAAGAGTTGGGCAAGCTGTCCGACTCTTTCTAATCAAAAACGACCAGATGTCAGAAGAGCTTAATAAAGAGATTGCGCGGAGACGCACCTTTGCAATAATTTCCCATCCGGATGCCGGAAAGACCACTCTCACCGAAAAACTCCTCCTCTTCGGAGGGGCAATCCATGTGGCCGGAGCCGTGAAAAGCAATAAGATAAAGAAAACCGCTACATCCGACTGGATGGAGATTGAGAAACAGAGAGGCATCTCTGTGGCTACCTCTGTCATGGGTTTCAACTATGGCGATTATAAAATCAACATCCTCGACACCCCGGGCCACCAGGATTTCGCAGAAGATACCTTCCGCACGCTTACTGCCGTGGATTCTGTCATCATCGTTGTAGATGCCGCCAAAGGTGTGGAGACTCAGACGCGCCGTCTTATGGAGGTGTGCCGTATGAGGAAGACACCCGTGATTATCTTTGTCAATAAGATGGACCGTGAAGGGCGCGACCCTTTTGATATCCTTGATGAACTTGAAAAGGAATTGCAGATAAATGTGCGTCCCCTCTCATGGCCCATAAATATGGGAGCTCGATTTAAGGGTGTTTACAATATTTATGAACAAGGCCTTGACCTCTTTACTCCATCCAAACAGACAGTGAGTGAACGTATTGAGATCTCTGATGTTTCTTCACCCAAGGTTGATGAACTTGTAGGAGAGGCTGATGCCGCCAAACTGCGTGAAGATCTTGAACTCATCGAGGGAGTATATCCGGAATTTGATGCCGAGGAGTATCTTGCCGGCGATACCGCTCCTGTTTTCTTCGGCTCTGCACTCAACACATTCGGTGTAAAAGAGCTTCTTGATTGTTTCGTTAAGATTGCTCCTGCTCCACGTCCCATTCAGGCAGTTGAGCGTGAAGTGAAGCCGGAAGAGGAGGCTTTCACCGGATTCGTATTCAAGATACACGCTAATATGGATCCCAACCACCGGTCATGCATTGCATTTGTCAAGATATGTTCCGGAAAGTTTGAACGCAATGTCAACTACCGCCACGTCCGCAACGACAAGATGATGCGTTTCGCCGCCCCCACCGCCTTTATGGCGCAAAAGAAGAATATTGTGGATGAAGCTTATCCGGGTGATATAGTTGGTATTCCCGACACAGGGAATTTCAAGATCGGCGACACTCTCACCGGTGGCGAAATACTTCATTTCAAAGGACTCCCCTCATTCTCTCCCGAGATGTTCAAATATATCGAGAACGCTGACCCGATGAAGCAGAAACAGCTTGACAAAGGCATACATCAGCTCATGGATGAAGGAGTGGCGCAGATGTTCACCAACTCCTTCAACGGACGTAAGATTATCGGCACCGTAGGTCAGCTTCAGTTTGAGGTTATCCAGTATCGTCTTTTGCATGAGTATGGCGCCCAATGCCGTTGGGAACCAATATCCCTCTACAAAGCATGCTGGATTGAAAGTGATGATGAGGAAGCCCTGGCGGCATTCAAGAAAAGGAAGCATCAGTTTATGGCTGTTGACAAAGAAGGACGCGACGTATTCCTTGCCGACAGCAATTACGTGCTTCAGATGGCCCGCAACGACTTCCCGAAAATCAAATTCCATTTCTCAAGCGAATTCTGATCCACAGTAGGGACGCACCACGGTGCGTCCAAAAGATAGACAAAGGAACCGGACAAACGTAGGGACGCACCTTGGTGCGTCCGAAAGATAAATAATGTTAAAAAGCGAGGTGAAATTAAACTTTTCCCCTCTTATAATTGTCATAAAATTGGTAATTGTCGCAGACATTGCCGTAAAATAATAAAACAATGCTATCGCGACAAAAACGGAGCTGAGGTCGAGGCCTCGCTCCGTTTTTCTTTTCCACCAAAATTATTCTTACAATCCAAAGAACAGCAGAAATAAGTTCCGTGTATGAACTCTAATATTATTGGCACACTTTGAATTTACTCTTCTTACCGTTGACACGCAACTCCACTTTCGGATTCGAGAAATGTGTCAAGTGGGGGAAGGTAAGGGTTATGGTTGCCACTCCGTTCTTTACAGTCCCCTTTACTGAAGTTGCCGGATATTCTTTCCCACCCCAGGAGGGTATGAGCTTCACATCCGAGACTTTATACTGTTGACCGGCTTTGTTATCAATGAAAACTATGGTCACCTTGCCATCGTTATTGCTGAAACTCTGACAGCGTGGTTTAGCATTCATTGCCGCAGTGCTAAAGAGCACGCATAAAAATATTATTAAAGCTCTCATAATTTATATGAAATTAAAAACGTGATTTCTCTGAATTTCCGGCACCTGTGCCACGATAACGGTCGCGCGTGGTGTTGAAACGATATTGAAGAGTTAGCATAACCGAACGACCCGTAGCAAAGTTCTTCTGGTCGATCTGAACAGCATTATTGTAGAACCTCGCGTTATTTTGAGACGTATTGAAAAGGTCCTTGGCCTCAAGGGTTATGCCGAATCTATCATTGAAAAATCCTTTATATATTTTTGCATTTACATACCACGGAGTGTTGGAAAGCTTCATATTATTATCCCAGGTTGGAGTCATCAACTGGGCATCAATGTTCATCCATATATCAAAGGGAAGATGAATGGCATTCTGCCACTGGAAGAGGAATCCAGGGGTATCCATTTTCATCGGCTTTCCATTTACCGGCAAGGTGAGCCATTGTTTAGTTACACCCACGTTTACGCGTGGTTGCCATATTCCAACTTTAAACTGACCTCCCACAAATGCCTGGAAATAGTGGCGATGATCAAGATTGGCAGTTCGGATAATTGTGGCCTCCCCCTCTGCACCGTATGGCTCGGTTATATGATATACTCCATCCTTGATATATGAGTAGGATAACTGAGCAAAGAATTGTCTCCATTGAGCCATATACTCCACAGTCTGAATCTTGGTTGGCTTCAGGTAGGGATTCCCGCTCTCAAAAGTGAGACGGTTGATATAGGTAACTGCGCCATCGAGCTGTGAGTAGCCGGGACGGACAGTCTTTCCCGAATAATTTAATGCCATCCCTACTTTGCCAACCTGTGCAGCTACATTCAATGACGGAAACAGGTTATTATAACTCTTGCTCTGACCCTCTCGGAGAGAACCCATCTCATAGTAATCAAATTTTACATGCTCATAGCGCAAGCCAACCCCAAGATTGAAGCGACCAAGCTGCTGTGCAATCTCCACAAAAGCCGCGAGATTGCTTTCATCAACCCTATTATCAGCATCAGTCACCTCGGGGATATTGGCTGTGAATAAATTTGTTGTTCTTGTATTGGTATATTCTTCACCGAACTGTATCTGTCCGCGCCAAAGAGGATGACGTATCACCAGCTTCTCCGCAAACATGCAGTTATGATTGACAGATGTGGTTTCGACAACCCTGTTCATCCCTGTTTCGCTTTCCTCATCACTGGTTGAAGACTCCCTGTTTTTATACCATATATAATCGGCATTGAAGTCAATATTGAATTTGCCTACAATTCCACTGTAATAGAAATTGGCATAGTGCCGTGGCAATGCAACCGATCTGTTATTTACATCGGAATCATATTTATCGAGCATCATATCGTCTTGCCACACTTCACTTGGGATTGTTCCCTTGAGAGTGTGCCTGTTCCAGCTGTTCTGATAGTAAGCCCCTATATTATGTTTATCATTAAAAATATATGAAAAACCGATTTTTCCTGTCATATCATTATAAGTCTGCCTGCCGATGGTATTAAGAATCTGCTGATAAGTTCCCATAGAAGTTGTAGTGGTCATATCATTGGTGCGATCTTCGCGATTTGCTCCATACCACCATCCATAATTGGCAAAGATTTCGAGTCCACGGGTGCGGTATTTCAAATCAACAGAATTTCCTGTGCGGAAATAGTGTTGAAATCCGTTATCGGTTCGCAATGTACCGCTGAAACCATCTCCCTTCGGGGGCTTTGTACGGATCTGAATCACAGACTTCACATCTGCGGAATAAGCTGCACCTGGATTTGTTATCACCGAGACATTCTTTATATCCTGTGAATTGAGCTGAGAAAGCTCTTGAAGATCGTTTACCCTACGTCCGTTGATATAGATTGCAGGAGATCCTTTGCCGAACACCTCCAACGAACCTCCGTTATCTACCACCATAGGGATACGCGACAAGACATCGTTGGCCGTTCCTGCAATGGCAAGTGAACTGCCCTCTACATTGGTTACAAGTGCATTCCCTTTCATAGTTGTTGAAGGACGTGTGGACTTTACCACGACTTCACCAAGCTCCACTGCGGAATGGTGGAGGATAATTACACCCATATCGCCTGATTTTGGGACATCTGTGGTTATGGTCTCATAGCCTACGAATGAAACTTTAGCGGTCAGGTTGCAATCTGAATCCATTGGGATTGAGAATAGCCCATCAGAATCAGATATGCCTCCAGCAACGAATGTTGAGTCGCAGTATAGCACGACATTTACAAAGTCAAGCGGCGCGTTATTTTCGTCAAGGATGCGACCTTTTACGTCACGGCTAAAAGCCGGAAGGACTGCTAAGAGTGCAGTAAGAAATAGAATTGTCTTTTTCATTTGCATCATTTTTTTGAATTTCTTGATGCAAAATTAAATCCAAACAGATCTTAACGCCAAATATATAAGTCTTAATACCAGAAATACAACC
>CAMWXH010000081.1 GCA_947178165.1 uncultured Porphyromonadaceae bacterium
GTTGTAATGATACTATAAATAGCAATCGCTCCGCAGCTTTTATCCTGCGGAGCGATTGCTATTTATAGGTGTTAATAGGATTAATTCACAAAGATTAACTGGTCATTGATAACGATGGATTACTTCACCAATATCAGTTTGCCGTTGATAACGTAAATGCCTTTTGAGGGATTGGCTACCTTATATCCGTTGAGGTCGTAAATTGCGTTGGCTTTCTCTTCATCCACTGCAATGCTTTCAATGCCGGTGCCGATATTGGTTCCGTTGAGCATCACCGATACGGCGGTCTTGCCGGGTTTCAATGCGAAATATCCGCTATAGGCAGGAAGGGTGGTTCCCTCGTCACTGAGCGCCTGAACTTTTGCCTCTTCCGGTTCGGCATTCTCCTCCTCTTTGATCAGAGATGAATCCATGGCAACCATCCCTTCCGTGAGTTCTGTAGGAGCTGAGGTTGCTTCAATGTCGATGTGTGTACCCATTATTGATGAAAGGCTCTCGGAAGCCTCGCGTGAACGCCAAGCCATCTCTTTGGTCTCGCTTTCCACATAGATAAGGTAGGGATGACCTGCTTCAAGATTCCCTTCATGGTCTATGAAATTAACCACTACCTCACCGTCAGATTCAACATCCTTGTCGAAGTCGAACACCTTAGCCTCTGCGCCGAAAATTTCAGCAACTTCATCAGCAGTGAGGGTCAAGGGGAGGGTGATCATATTGTAGCCGGGGGTGAGTTTCTTATCGAAATATACGATAGCATTCTCTGCGCCGCCGACATGAGAACCGTTGTCGGAGATTCTCACCTCTCTTCTCAGATCGATATTCTTCACGAGAGAAGCTTCTGCGAAATCAAGATTTTCATCAAATTCGCCGAATCCGTTGCCATGGATTTCCATATCGTAAACACGCTCAGACTGGATAACATCGATAGAATAGTTACCTTCGGCATCAGAAAGGCCTTCATACTGGATATTCTCGCCATCGTTGCTTATAAGCGTAACGACTGCATCCTGCACCGGCTCCCCATTGAAATTGACGTTACCGCTCACCGAGCGAGGAGTCACGTCAAGAACGACGTGGATAGGGGGAAATTCAATAGCCGCCCAGTTGCCGGTAAATCTTTCAGAAGGAACTGAAGCATTGTTGTCTGCTTTTTGTCTCCATGCTGTCTTGGCATTTGAACCCGATTCAAAGTAGAAACCTGATTTATATGAAGCTCGTGTAATGTGGAAAAAGAGGATAAGAGATTTTCCCTCCTCATATACCAATGGAGAATCGAAAGAAAGTTCTAAAACAGGAACCATTTCGGAGGCTGACCCCTTTTCTTCCCATTGAATGGTTTCATTGTAAAGCATATTCATTGAAGAATAATCGTAAGCCGCTTCCCCTGTTACAGGTTTTTCAACAGATGTATCATCTGTCCAGTCATAACATACTATCACATTGCTTTCAGTACCTACTACATTCCCTGAAACATAGCCGTTGAGATAAATTGATTTTATCTTGTCGCCGGCCTTTAGTCCTAATAATTCGGGAGTATAGATAGCTATGGTTTCCGTATTGGCATCCCATGCAGAGAAGGGAGTTGCATTCGAGGGTGAGCCGCCGCATTCACCTGCAATCTTCTCTGCCGCGAGAGTTTCCTTTACCACTTCAACCTCTACGGGGTCGGAGGTGATTGAGTAGCCGTCCTCTGCAGTTACAACTGCTTTCACGGTCACAGTCCCGACCTTTGGAGAGCGGAACGTGAAAGGTACTTCCACACCTTCTACATCATCGCCTAAAAGATGCTCAGACTTAATGTCAACAGTACCGGGTTGTTCAGTGGCTACACCGTCAACGTATGTAGTGATGGTGTAAGTTCCGGCTTTCTCATCCTGCTGGCCATAGTTGAGAATCTTGAAAGAGCCTGTTGCATTCTGGTTCTGAGTGGCAGTGGCCGGCATAGTGCCGGGAGCAATTGTCCAATCGTGAGGCACCTCAACCAATTCGAGACCGTAAATCCCGGCAATCATACCTCTGTCATACATAGAGAAACCAATGTAGTACTGTCCCTCTTCCGGAATAGTAAAAGAAAACTGCTTTATTGAGTCTGAGAGTTTGGTCTCTTCATCTGTAGAGGTATAAGCATAGCTGATGATGTGGGTTCGAGTTACTTCTGAAGAGAGGCCTTCGCGGGTAGCTGAGAGATAGATGTCAATGCCTCCATCTTGAGATGTGCTGTTGATGCGGGCATCGATTGTCATTTCTTCACCGGCATTCCCTTTAAGAAGAGGGGTGATGAAGCAGCCTGTGAATTCATTCATGTCTGCATTGGCCACTATCACCTTGCGACCTTCGCGTTCATTAGTCTGAACTTTGCTTCCGTAGGTGGAGCCGGCTGGCCATTCAAATTCGTTTGCTTCGTTAGTGAAAGTTGTGTACCACTTCGTGGTGGTGTCGAACCCCTCGGGAATCTCCGCCATCATTGAAGATGACATACCCATAAGGGTTGCTAAAAAGATTGCGTCTCTTTTTTTCATATAGTTAGTTATTTAATTTTCGCAGGGGTTAGTTAGAGTTAAAAGGTTATAGGGTTATAAGGTTATTGGAGAATTGTCACCATACATTGAATAGTCCTCTCACTCATAACCTTATCTCCCTATAAACTTTAACTTTAAGCTTGCGAAAGGTTAGTTTCTTACTTAAAGACCTCTTTGGTGGCCTTGCCGTTGCGCACCACGATATAAACCTGACCCTGTTCGGGATTGTCAACACGGATGCCGCTCAGGTCATAATAGATAGTTTCGGCATTGCCGTTAGCCTCGATAGAAGCTATGCCGGATTCTTCGATAGTGAGCATTAAATCACTACCAAGGCGCGATTCGCCCTGCAAGTAAACCGCAGTGACAGCGTAGGTGTGTTCACCGGCAGGCACATTCTTGTCGGTAAATTCAGGTTCCTCCACAGGCTCAGCGTTGATGCGCTTGCTGTCGCGATATACGTTGTAGCCCACGAGTGCAAGCTCATCCATAAGGTTGCGTGCCGAAGCCGGTACGAACCGGAAATCATCTACCATAAACACAAAGCCATCGCCTGAGATATAGCGCACTGCAAAGTATTTGGCACCCTCCGGAAGTTCGTAGCTGAATTGTGTCCAGTCATGAGGAGCCTCAACCGCTTCGCCAACCTGAATGAAGTCGTCGCGGTCTTTGCCGGTGGTGGAATAATAGAACTCGAAACTGTCGGGATATACCGACGACATCGACTTGGCATAGAGGGAAACCTCCTGCTCGTCGCCGATAAGCTCGGGCGAGATCATCCAGTCGTCGTTAGGTCCTTTAACCGCACTGAAAGATGCAAGCAGTTTTCCGCCGCTATGAGCCTCGAAGTTTTTCCATCCTGCGAAGAAAGAGGAGGGGAGCACTATTGCCGACATCTCTTTCCCCTGATTCGGGAATTCGAAATCCTCAAGATAGTAGGTATTGCTTCCGTCGCCATCGATGAAGCTCCATTCGCCACAATTGTTGATATCAAAATCGGAGTATGACTCGAATGATTCTGTGATAGGCTCGAATACCATAGTCTCAAGATCCGGTTCATCCCATGTGAGGAGAGCATCGCCATCCTTGGCGGCACCCTGCAGTGATGTCACGTAAGGATAGATGGGCTGGGTGGTGAGCACCTCTTTCTCAGCCGACTTGTTGTCGGATTCGTTATCATCACCTTCGGTCTTGACCATTACAGAATACTTGTTGGCTTCGGCAGAAGTGACGTCGAGATTGTCGGTGAGGCCGAAAGTGGCTTTGTCGCCCGGTTTCAGGGCGTTCTCCGCGCTCTTCTCATCCACGAGGGTGCCGTTGCGGTAGAGGGCCACACTGTAGGAGGCATTCTCCTTGCCACCCTTGTTTTCAACCGTCGCGCTGAACACACCCGGCTGGCCAACCTTTATTGACTCGGGAGCAGAGAAAGATGCGAGCGCGAGGTCAGTTTCAGGACGGTCGCTGACAAGGAAATTGTCGAGGGCGATAGAAATGTGCGAAACCACGGTTGTTTCAAGAGCAAGCTCAACCCATTTCCCCTTATATTCCGAGAGGTCAACGTATGCTGTTACCCATTCGGAATCGGTTCCGTCGATAACTATTTTCTTAAGCGACTTCCATCCCTGGCCGTCGGAGGCAAACACCTCAACGGTATTGGAAGTTGCCGGAAGGCTGTAGTAGGAGAATGTCAATGCCGGATACCGAGTGTCGGCAAGGGAGATCTTGCCGGTGTAGAGACGGCATTTTTCATTGGGGTCGTAAGCACGGCCAATGAGGTAATAGCCGCTGCCGTCGGCATCTTCAAGCTCGGTCTCCTCGCTGCTGTAAATACCGAAGCGCATATATCCGCCGAAATCGTCATAACGGATAATGGAGGAGAAATTGCCCCCGGCCATTGTCTCGCTCCAGGGAAGCTTATAAGGTTCACCCACGGCGATGATGTCGGACAATGCGAAATCTTCACCCTCACCCTTGGAGGTTATGGTGGTCACGCCATAGTTGGCAAAGATCTGATCCTTCTTCGTGGCTGTGGCTGTGTATTGGGTATCCTTAAGTTTTGATACAACCGTCACGCCGCCGGGCCCATAAAGCTTGTATGACACTTCATCGGCCGGAAGAATCTTGCCGTTGACATCTTCGGTCACGGCATCCCAGCTCACGAGCACCTTCCCGGGAGTCTCGGTTTCCTTCACGGTCACTTTTGCGGGAGCCTTCGGGAGATCGAATCCGAAGAAAGCCTCAGCTTCTGATGAAATACCTTCGCCGCTGGCATTCTTGGCCACGGCAGTGTATTTGTGCAGACCTGCTGGAGCATTGTCGGTGAAGCTAATCGTTGCTCCCGGCTCTACATCTTTTTCAGTGCGATATGGTTCGCCGTCGCGTGTAATGTCGATTTCAAGCGTGCCGGTGAGGGCGTTTCCCTCCACGCTCTCAGAGGGCGCGGTCATCTCGACAAGCGCTTCGAGGGCACCATGAATGTCGGGAGTGACCTTGAAGCCGGCGACTGCAGAGGGGGTGCTCATGGCACGGTCAACAGTGAGCTCGAGATTGAGCACGAAGATGCCGTAACGCTTATATGCACTGCTGGCATGAATGCCGATATAGTATGTGCCGTCTTGGTCAACGGAGAAGGTGCCGGAGGTGGTGAGGGGATCTTTACGGTAATTGAACATGTCGATCACCTCGATCACTTTCTTCTTCATCGCTTCGGCCGAAGGCTCTTCACCGATATAAAACTCTGCGCACTCATTGTAGTTGAAGGAAACACCATGGAGGGTGGAGGTGAGTTTGTAGAGGTTCCCTTTTTCGAGGGCGATGGCCGGGAGAATCAGCCAGTCGTCGGTGGAGACACCCTGAGTGTCGATGTAAGCAGCATCGATATCATCAAAATTACGTTTGAATTGCCATACGCAACCGTCGTTGTTGCTGTCGATGACGGTGAAATTGGCAAAGTTTTCCTTCGCGAAGTTCTCCGTGTAAGGTACGGATAGCGGTTCGGAAGCGAAGCCTTGCATGCCTGCGGCGGCAAAAACCGCAAGCAGTCCGGCGGATAACCGCCGGAATAGCTGGTCTTTTTTTCTCATATAGCTATGATGTTAGTGATTAAGACTTGACGACAAAGACTTTTGGGTTGTGCCGTCTGATTTGATTCCTATTGTTATTTGTCGTGAACTGTCGGCATCCTTAGCGGGAAGGCCGTTGAGGTGATACCTCCTAATGATTTCTCCCTCGGTTTCAAGCTCCACTACTGATGAAGCCTTTCTGGTCTTTACCATAATCTGGTGGGAGGGAGAGGAGAAAAGTTCGCCATCTGTTGCTTTCACGCTGACCATATATTCAGTGTCGGCTTCGAGTGCGTCAACCTTGAAAGAGGTGCAGTTGCCCGTGCTCCGGTCTGACCAGGTAGGCAGTGCCTCACTGACACGGTCGCCTCCCCATTCAAAATTGATATCATCGATGGCCACAGAACCCTTTTCAGATTTTTTATGGAAGATGATTCGCACTTTATTCCCTTCGTAGGCGGAGAGGTCGAGATTCTTCACCTCACCCCCTGATGCATTAGACACGGCATAGCTTGCCACCTCATTCCAGAGGTCTCCATTCAGCACCTCCACAGCCACGGCATCCTCCTCGCCGGCCGATGAGCCTCGCATCCAGAAAGAGATGGAATAGAGCGGGCCGTCGAGTTCGCCGGAAGAGATGTTATCGTTATCAGAACTGAAACGGAGCGAAAGGGGAGATTCTCCGGAATAGGCATTGCTGGCGTATGTGAGTCGGGAGGTTGTGACCCATCCTTCCGGCAAGTCCTGAATGCCGTCGGTGAAATCGATGTTAAGTGAATAAGGCTCCGAGCGGTTGATGCGCGCAATGCTGAGCAGATAATCTTCCGCTTTGGGAACGGGGAGCCATTCAACCGTGAAACCGTTGGGAGTGATATCGGTCACGTCAGTTATTTCACAAGCATAATAATCTATCTCCGGTTCAGAGGTGGTGAACTTAATTACAGCCGGGTTAGCACTCTCCTCCTGTCCGTCGTATGCCCATGCTTTCACGGAATATTCCGACAGGGGTGAGAGGTTTTCAACGATGAATATAGATTCGCGTGTTTCAGATTCATTCACCTTCGCCCCCTTGCCGTCGGTTATTTCAATAAGATAGCGTTCAATGTCCGCAACAGCATCCCATTTCAGAGAGGCGGAAGTGGCTGTAATGGAAGTGACTTCAATGCCGGCTATGTCGGCTGGAATCTCGCTCCCTGCCCCGACGCGGAAAGTTACTTCCCCTCCGGGGCGTTCCTTTATAGATGAAAGGGAAAGCCCGGGAGAAGTGCGGTCGTTATATGCAAAGGCCGGAGTGGTGAGCGGACTGAAATCTCTCTTCATCGAAGTGCCGGGGAAACAGTCGCCATCTCGTGTCATGGCGCTTTTAATATTATCAGCTTCAATGAGATCCACGCGCTGATGATTCTCATCATTATTGACGGCACGCTTATCCCACACATCGGTGTTGTAGTCAACACGCCAAACGAGCATGCCGTGGCCGGGAAGATACTTATCCCATCCGCTGTTCTGCCTGTTTTCAAAAAGGAAGAACTCGGTGCCATTGTCGCGAGTGACAGAGTATGCCTTATTGGCAGCCAATTCGGGGAGCGCGTACGATTTATCATCGGTCAGCTCCTCGGGGGTGAGCCATCCGAGAGCGAGTCGTTCGAATGAGGAATAGAGGGGGGGAGTGTGGCTATTGTTGAGATAAGGGCCATAATCCATCACGCTCCAGTTTCCGGGGGTATAAGCCATGCTCCCCAATGCGGTGTGATAGAGGTCGGGGAGGCCCATCACGTGCGAGAACTCATGGCAGAATGTGCCGATGCCGTCCGGCACACCGTCGAGCCATTCATTGGTGCAGGCATAGCGGTCGAGAATCACGCCATCATAAACGTGGTTTGGAAATTCCAGTTCCGTCACCCACGATGTGTGAGGCCACACGGCATCCGGTTCGCCGGTGCGGTTCTCGCCCGTGCCGGCATAGAAGATGAACACGTTGTCGATATATCCGTCACCGTCGGTGTCATAAACGGAGAAATCAACATCCTTGTCGAGCACGTTGCAGGCTTCCACCGCCATCTTCTGCGGAGCGAGGTCGTTGCCATAGTTGTTGTTGCCGCCGTAATAGGATCGTTTGGCACTCAGCTTCACGGGGCCGTAAACATCAAATTCGGGCTTGAACTTCCCAGCTGAATTATCGGCGAACCATTCGGAAGCTGATCCGGTGGCTCCATATTCAGAGAATCCCTCCTTGTTGAGCAAGCCGGAGAAATAGGCGTGAGGGTCGGGAACGTTAAACTTAACATCGGCATATTCAACCAAGATTACAAGAGCCTTAGGATTTCCTACGGTGGGGTAGGAGGCACCGGGGAAGAGCCCGATTTTGCCGGGAGCTTTATGGGTGATGCCTGATGTTCTTTCTTGACTGTTATGTTTTTTAAAAGAGGAGAAGCGTAGCGAGGAGGCCTGTGTAAGTTTCTCGATGGCTCGTTCCTTTACACTCTCCTTATCTATCTTTATTAGCTGGCGGAGGGTAGCTGAATTCCTTTCATCGGGGTTGCGGGCCGGTATTGAGCTTGGCACCACGTTGCCGGCATTATCGAGGGTTGCAAAACAGAAAGTTCCGTTGTTTTGGGGAAGAATGAGATAATTATCTTCCGAAAGGATTAAGTGGGCATGTTCGTCGCCTTGAATTCGGATGTTGACAGTTGTTCCATCGGGCTGACGATATTGAATGAGTTCCTTGTAAGCCGGGACACCCACGGCGGTTGCGGAAAAAAGGAGAAGAGCGAGAGATGAAGTGAATAAATGTCTCATAGTCAGGTTTGTTAGATGATCACGGATGATTAAAAATGTCATCCCATTTTAATTATCTCTTGGCAAGAGATTGTGATGTACTGTAACTAACTGAAAGACAATTTAATATATGTTGGCAAAAATCCGATTTGTAAAACATTTGCCTATTCTGCAATTTTTTGAAAGGTCAAATGTTAGGGTGTGTGATAGGTTTAAGTGGCTGTTCACCAGTAGGGACGTACCCCCGGTGCGTCCACTAAATTCCGCATAATGCAATGTCAACATCGGACGCACCGGGGGTACGTCCCTACAGCGTGTTGGCTCCCAAATAAATATGAATGATTGCAAATAACCATTATTCACATTAAATGTTAAAATATCAAATTTTATTACGAAATTTTATTTTATTTTCAAATTTTTATTTACTTTTGTGAGTAGTTAATTATCTCTTGCCAAGAGATAATTAATTTATTTTCATTTTATTTCCCCCAAAATTTTGTAAAATAATTCCGGATAAACGGAAATGTATAAATAGTCTTTCAACCGGATGGCACGTGCCGGGAGCTTATTAGTACCAACCGGATTGCACGTGGCTGGAGCTTATTAGTACCGACCGGATGGCACGTGACGGGAGCATTTTAGTGCCGACCGGATGGTAACGTGGCGGGAGCCTCCGAGCTTCCGCAAAATCGCCAGGGGTTCAATGCCCCTGGCGATTTTTGATGACTTAACATTTGCCATGAAAATTAAGACAAAATAATTATGGATATAAAATTATCCGAACGCAGATTTTTGAGGCTCGGAGAGCAACGCAGGATGTGAGCAGGATTTTCGCAGATTTATTTCTTGCGATCTATTACTATTGGGTGAAAAAGATAAAACTTCTTCGAATTATCTTTGAAATCCAGCGGACCATCTGCCTAATCTTGCGATAAAGCGAAAGCTTAAAATCCTGCGTTTGGATGATTAATGAATCCTTAGTTCACTTGTGAAATTTAAATGCGTAAAACCAATCCAATAAAGAATCTATAAAATCAGGCCTCTCATAAATATTGATTTCTCATTTGGATTAAGTAATAATTTGTGGTTGGAATAAGAAATTAATTTAAGGGAATCGCGGATCTTTTTAATCGCGTGGCGATTATGAGCGCGGATCTGCGCGGATAGGGCGCGGATCTTGATTGCAAGATTTCAACGATATTGCAATTGTATGGTTCCAAGGATATCGCGGTTTCCAAGGCAAAGATGCCTCGGAAGGGTTGCGGATCTGAGCGGATGACGGCGGACTGCGATAATCCGCCCTGATCGGTCACTGCCATTCGCATTTATGCAATGGCACAGCGATTCAGTAAAACCGACATTCAAGTCTAATTAAATATCCGCGCCTCATCCGCGCAGAGTGTTTATCCTAACACATCCGCGATTCCTGAACATCTATAATTTATCTTCCGCAAGTATGTTTTATTGAAAAATAAACCAGCATATTTATGGATATGAAATTATCCGAACGCAGATTTATGAGGCTCGGAGAGCCACGCAAGATATGAGCAGGATTTTCGCAGATTTATTTCTATTGAGTAAGATAAAAAAATCCTGCGGATTGTCTATGTAATCCTGCGGACTATCTGCCTAATCCTGCGATAAAGCGGAAGCTGAAAATCCTGCGTTCGGATGATTCATTAATTCTTAAATCAGCTTGTTAAACTTTAATAAGATAAAAATTTTTCGGCATTGAGCCTCAAAATTTTTGCGGAAGCTCGGAGGCTCCCGCCACGTGGGTCCGCCAGTAAAAAGACAGGAGCACCAGATGTATATAAGTATTGTTAAGACAGGGGGACAGGAAACAGGAGTAGGAGGAAGTAGGGGAACAGGAGGAATGGATTTTATTTGTTATGATTAATAAAATTTGAAATTATTATGATTTTATTTGTTATGATTAATAAAACTCCTTATATTTGTATGTAAAAAGAGAGATGGAGATAAAAGACAGGTCAACATATACCAATCATATTCTAAAATATATAGATAAGGGCATCATGATTGCCTTGACGGGCCAGCGGAGGGTCGGGAAAAGCTACATTATGGCTCAATTGGCTGATATTATCGCCAAAAATAATCCTAACGCGAACATTATATATATTAATAAGGAGAAGAGTAAGTTTAGCGATATACGGAATTATAAAGACCTTTCTAAATATGTGGAGGAGAGATTATCTGCCGATAAGCGCAATTATCTTCTTATTGACGAGGTGCAAGACATAGATGGTTTTGAGCATGCCTTGCGAAGTTTAAATGCGGATGAGGAATGTCAGATAATCATTACCGGAAGCAACGCCAAGATGCTCTCCTCGGAATTATCCACCTATCTTGCCGGACGTTATGTGGATATACATATAAATAGTTTGTCTTATGCGGAATTTCTTGAGTTTCATAATCTGAAAGATTCGCATGAAAGTTTAGAGAAGTATCTTTCAGTGGGTGGATTGCCTCATCTATACAGGTTAGGCCTTGAGAATGAAGATATGATCTGGGAATATCTTCAAAATATCTATAACACCATAGTGCTCAAGGATGTGGTTCAACGAGAAAAACTGCGGAATGTCACTCTGTTTGAGAACCTCATGAAATTTTTGAGTGATAATGCCGGGCAACTGGTTTCAGCTACCTCGTTGTCGAAATACCTTAAGTCGCAGAAAGTTGAACTTTCGCCTCTGACGGCAATTAACTACATAAAATCAGCTTCTAATGCCTATATCGTGAATAAGGTTCCACGCTATGATTTGCATGGTAAAAAACTTCTTGAAAGTAATGACAAGTATTACTTTGAGGATCTTGGCTTACGGAATTTATTGGTTGGCGTTGACCGCGCGAAGGATATTGAGAAAGTGATGGAGAATGCTGTTTATTTGCATCTTAAACAGTTGGGATATAAATTATCGGTTGGTACAATGCCTAATGGAGAGATTGATTTTGTGGCTGAAAAGAATGGGAAGACCGTTTATTTCCAGGTAGCGTATCTCTTGGCCGATCAGGCTACAGTTGATCGTGAATTTGGCAATCTTGCCAAGATAGGGGATAACTATCCAAAATATGTGATTTCGATGGATCCCTTATCGCGTCCTAAGGATTATGCCGGGATAACTCACCTCTCGTTGCGCCACTTCCTGATGACAGAAAAGTTTTGATTACAGACTCGTGGTGGTGATTAAGTTTATCCCACAATTCATTTTAATACGCTTTATAGGCACTCATAAGGAATACGATAAAATAGATTGCTCAACCATCTAAATTAAATAAGAAATGACTAAAATTGAAAATGAACTTCAATATCAGATCACGTTAAAGCGTGTGGAAGAGCTTATGCTAAATCTGCCGGAAGACACCCCTGCCGAAGATCCTCGAATGGTTGAACTTACCTTGCTTGGAAATCTTGTTGCGGATTATGATGAGGAACATTACCCTATTGGAAAGCCCTCCCTTATCTCTGTAATTAAACTGCGAATGTACGAAATGGGACTCAATCAGGCATCGCTTTCCAAGCTTCTTGGCATTAATCCGGCACGTATTTCAGAATTTCTTTCGGGCAGTCGCGAGCCGACACTTCCTCAGGCACGTAGCATAAGCCAGAAACTGAATATTGATCCCGCAATTGTACTTGGGGTATGAAAAATTAATAGGGGAGTCGAGCCCCTTTTTTGGTGACCTAACTTTCGTGGGTCTATAAATTATTGAAATTTAGACCATATATTTATAGATATTTAAATTATCCGAACGCAAATTTTAAGGCTCGGTGGACGTTGAATTATCCGAACGCTGATTTTGAGGCTCGGAGAGCCACGCAAGATATGAGCAGGATTTTCGCAGATTTATTTCTGGTGATTTATTTCTATTGAGTGAACAAGATAAAATTCTGGGAATTATCTATGTAATCCTGCGAACTATCTGCCTAATCCTGCGATAAAGCGGAAGCTTAAAATCCTGCGTTCGGATGATTAATGAATCTCCTGTTTCTTTTGTGCTCCTGTCAATTCAAAAAATCTTCTGTCGGTTAGGGAGGAATAAAAGCGAGGGTGTATCAAAATTTCGTATTTTGATACACCCTCGTCATATTTTCAAGTCCTGCTTAGAAGTTATAGTAGAAGCCGAGGTTAAGGCTGGTGGTGCGGAAGTTTAGTCCGAACTTGTTCGTGTATCCCCAAGCCTTGCCCTGATCGTTGGTGCCGTCATATCCAAGACCTCCGAGGTGTGCAAGGACAGTGAATTTCTTTGTGGGATGGAACGCGATACCGGGCTTGATGCCGATGTTCCAGATGAATGCAGTGTCGGAAGTGGAGTCGTCAACACCGGCAAGTTTGGTTGTGCCAAAATTTAGGCCGATGCCACCATCGATGAAGAGAGAAACGAGATTGTTGGAAGTTGAGAAGAATGTCCAACGAGCGTATGGGGCAATCCTACCAAGATTCAGGCAAGCGCCGCTGTTGTATTCGTGGGTGTAACCGAACTCGAGGCCGGCAGCCCAAGAATCATTGAAATTATAACCTACTTCAGGGAGAATAGAGAATTCAGTTTCGTTTTTGTCGAAATCACGGTTGAAACCGAAAGAGCCTCCGATGTAAGCCTGTGCAGAGGCGGAAAGAGATGCAAGCGCTACGATGGCGCCAAGAATAAACTTTTTCATCTTGTCAATAAAGTATTTAGGGTTAATAATTAGCTTTCCTTAAATAGCTTCACAGCACAAGACTTTATGGATAACGCTCATTCAGACATTGCCATATCTGACGGAAACCGAAAGTAATTATTCCGTTTTCCGCTGCAAAGTAAACAACAATCTTTTACACTCGCAACTTGCATAATAACTTTTTTTGTATTACACGCGTGAGGGAAAGAAGCCTGTGATAGGCTAAGGCTCCTTGGTCTGAAATGGTGCAAAAGTCTTAAAAAAGTTTGTAAAGTTATGAGAATTATATAATTTTGCATTCGCAGGCGTGAGCGAAGCCCCGGCTGGGGGACGAGGGAGGGTCTGCATACAATTCGGAAAAGCGTTACTTAGCGCTAAGTTTCTTGACAATCTGGAATCTCGCAAATTCTTTTGAACAAGTCAAGGACTCAGCAATGGTAGTCGCCACTGGGATATGAAATATATCCGGCAGGAGGTGCGCAGCGATGCGTGCCCTTTGTCGGTATATTCATACTTTGCGTGGGCTTCGCCATTGCCGTCCAACTTGTTCGGGCAATGCGAGAGCCTCA
>CAMWXH010000082.1 GCA_947178165.1 uncultured Porphyromonadaceae bacterium
AAAGTTACAACCTCACTGCAACCTCCAAAAGGTGTACTTCTGTTAATGCTTACATCGGCCACACGGAATGCGGTGTACAGGGAATGGATGCCGATGAAATGCTCCACCTTATGAAAGAGCGAGGCGTGAGCGAGGAACACATCACCCTTATGGAGCATTGCGGCATTAACCTGAAAGAATGGCTACACGGCTTTGAAGACACCGACGCCGCCATACGCGAAACAGTCGATCTTATCTCCCATCATCCCCTCATGCCTCCTGCCGGAGTCAACGTGCAAGGATTCGTAATGGACAGCTACACCGGAGCACTCAGGCATATTGAGGAGAAAGAATCATATTCTATCGATTGATCCAAAGATAATCAGACCAAAATTTCATCTATCCCTCCCTTGATTCCGTAGAAGCGGAGGCGACTGAATTTTTCGGAAGTTCGGGGGCGGCTGTGCGCCCTGCGCTCTGCGGGGTGGCCGTAAGGTCGGCGGGGAGGACTCGCGACATTCGGGCGAAGATCAGGACTAAGACTGACAGCACAAGGATGGTGATGGCCGTGGAGTGGAGCATGTCGCCCAGTCCTACCAATGGACTGACGGTGGCTCCGAACACATATCCCATCAGTCCTATAAGCGCTGATGCGTCGCCGGCACATTCGCGGCCTTCATTCATTGCAAGGGTGTTGCCTACGGTGAAGAGCATTCCCAAGCAGACAAGCATCGGGAGGTTGAGGGCTTCATAGACCCATACATTATCAACGGTGTAAAAGCATACGAACTGGGCAATCGCGACCAATAGAAGTCCTCTCCCTCCAAACACAGCCGCGCGTTTCAGAGGTTTGAAGTGAAGAGCAAGTGTTGCGCCACACGCCACAAACAACGCATTGAAGCCCATGAAGAGTCCGAACTGAAGCTGGGTGAATCCGTAGTGATCCTGAATGATGAATGGTGCTGAGGAGATATAGGCGAAGAGGACACCGAGTGCCGTGCCTTTGAGCATTACATGAACCACGAAGTGGCGGTTACGTGCCAGGATTCCATAATTTCTGAATGCGGCTCCGAAATGACCCGTCACCCTGCGCGACTTAGGAAGCGATTCCTTGAAGGCGGGGGTGAGTATCAAGAGGATTGCGCTGAATCCGAACAGTATCCAGAAGATGCCCTGCCAACCCACTGAACGTGCCACCAATCCACCTATGACCGGGGCACTCGCCGGGGCGAATCCATTGATTGCGCCCACAAGTGCCATAACTTTGGCGAGCGCACGGCCTTTATAAAGGTCGGCCGGAATGGTGCGTGCAAGGAAATAGCCTCCCGAGGCTCCGAGACCCTGAACGAGTCGCCACCACAAGAATACGTGGATTGTCTTAGACCACACACTGCAGATAGCTCCTATGGCAAAGACTATCAATGAGCCTATAAGGATAGGCTTCCTGCCGAACCGGTCGCTCAGAGGGCCTAAGATCAACTCGCCGAAACCAAGGCCTATCATTCCGAAGGTCAGACCAAGCTGGACGGTTGATCGAGAAGTATGAAAAGACCTTACCATCTCCGGAAGAGTCGGCAGGTACATATCATTTACAAATGAACCGAAGGCACTGAGCAATACAAGATATAGAATGAGGAAGGCATAATACCCTCCGGAGGGGAGGCCGGTGCCGGACATAGATAAACTTCCCTGCGTGGATTTCAGGGAAGCAGAAGTATTCGTGTTCTCCATAATCGTAACGTTTATATATTTAGAACATCACCCCGGCCAAATCGGTTCAAATTTGTTAATCAGACCGCCCTATCTTAATTAAATCTCAAGATAGGTTATAACTATAATTCATATCTCAAGCAATTACTTATATTAATCAGAAGCCATAGATTTATTTATCGTCATTAACCAGACCTATGAAAAGATATATATTATATGCTTTCTATCTTAATCAAAATCCACAGATTCAAAAACCTTCAATGTCTTTAATGTCTTCCACCGTAATCTGTTGCAAGGAAGCTTTGTCTGTTTTCCCTATAGATGCCAACCGTACGGCTTGATTTTCAAGTATCTTCTCAAAGAGATTCCGAATATATCGAGCATTCCCAAACCGGGAATCATTCTTTGTCAAAGCACTACATACTATCTTTCCCACACCTTTTGTCACCTCATCATTCTCCAAAATATACTCATGTTTACTCACCATAAGCTGAAAAATTTGCATAAGCTCGGCAAGAGAATAATCTGAAAAATGAAAAAAGCGATTAAATCTTGATCGCAAACCCGGATTGATATTTATAAAGCGTTTCATTTCCTCTCCATAACCCGCCAGGATTACAACAAGACGCTTTCTGTCATCCTCCATTCGCTTCAAAAGAGTGGATATTGCCTCCAGACCATAGTCTGATGAATCTCCACTGACCAGCGAGTATGCTTCATCTATAAAAAGGACTCCATCAAGTGCTTTATCAATTATCTTATTAGTTTTGACTGCAGTTTGTCCTACATATTCGGCAATAAGTCCAGAACGGTCAGTTTCCACGAGGTGTCCTTTCTTCAAGATACCAAGCTCTTTATATATGTCGGCAATAATACGGGCAACTGTTGTCTTTCCTGTACCGGGATTTCCAGTAAATACACAGTGATAACTAACCATTGGCAACTTAAGGCCCTCCTTTGCACGCCATTGCTGAACCTGAACAAAGCTACTAAGCTTTTTCACTTCCTCTTTCACAGCGTCCAAACCTATAAGCTGATCTAAATCAGTAAGGCCATGAGGTTTATCTGACGTTGTATGCACACTTCCATGGCTGTTGGATTCTCTATCTATTTGATCCTCTATTTCTCTAACATCATATCTGCCACAAGTAAAATTATTAATCACGGATACAGCCGCAGGTGAGATATCTCCTTCAGATAAAGCAATACACCGTACTATATCAATAACCAACCTGTCATAATCCTCAAAGTCTCTCCCAACTTCAGAATATATGGTTTTCATTATTGATGTATCGACCGTATCATAATTATCACATTCAAACACATTGACAAACTGCATCATCATCCGCCCCCCCGATTGGGCCTCCTTCATATAATCAGAATCCTTCTTCATCCTGTTAATATTGAAATTTCCCTTTAACCCACTGAGAACAATTGTAAAAAACAGGTTCTCCATTCCTTCGCTTTCAATATCATATCCTAACCCTTCATAACATTTCAACAGGTCATGAAAAATAAGGATTACCACTCTTGTGTTATATTTCCCGAAAAGCTTCATATCTAAAGCCTCTGCTCCTTTGATATTCAAAATTGTCTGAAACAAAACCGGGGTATTGTTAACATGACTAATATAATTCAAAACTTTTTCGGCGGTTTTCCTACAGTAGTCAAAATAATTTAAATGTGATTCAATTAAAGGATTATATATTTCAATCTTTTTAGTGCAATTATTATCTAAATATCTCTCTGTGGGGTTACAAGACTGTTTAGATTCTCCAACTGAGGCTATATTTTCCTTTGTTACTGAATGCTCTAATGAGCTGTTCTCAGGCATATAGTCAGACATCACCTCATCCTTTGTAAATATAATTATCAAAATTGGCCTGAAAACAACCAGCATCAAACCATAAACGAGCATAACTATCCAAAACAAGTTGAAGAAATTGTCAGAGATATTATTATATCTTATAATAAGTTTTGCAAGAAAGATACTTAATGGTAATGCTACTAAAAATAATACACATCCGGCTTTAGCCTTGGCATCTTCTTTATCATTTACCATAATACAATCCTAAATTTCATTCCTCTATAAAGCTCAGGTACTCTCCATAGCCCTCTTTCTCCATATCCTCTACGGGGATGAAGAGGAGGGAGGCGGAGTTGATGCAGTAGCGCAATCCTCCTTCTGAGGCCGGACCGTCGGGGAAGACATGGCCTAAATGCGAACCGCTTGAAGCTGAACGCACTTCAGTTCTTACACGGCCGAATGACTTGTCGGTATGCTCGGTTATAAGTGAGGAATCGATTGGACGTGTGAATGCAGGCCAACCGCACCTCGAATCATATTTCCTTGAGGAAACGAAAAGAGGCGTTCCGTCGGTTATGTCAACATATATACCTTTCCGAAATTCGTGATCATATTCATTCACGAAGGGTCGCTCGGTGGCTCCGTTCTGCGTAACTTCCCATTGCAAGGGAGTGAGCCGTTCCCTCAGTTCCGCCTTTTCTGTCTTAGGAGCTTTCCTTGTCCTCACCTCCTCGAAAAGGGCCGGATTGATATGACAATAGCCTCCCGGATTCTTATACAGATATTCCTGATGATACACCTCGGCAGGATAGAAGTTACGCAAGGGTTCAACCTCCACTGCCAAAGGCTCTGAATGTCGCCGTTGCACGGCAGCTACTAAAGCATCTATCACCTCTACATCCGCCGGGTCGGTGTAATAGATGCCGGTGCGATATTGCGTGCCGATGTCATTACCCTGCCGGTTAAGGGTGGTTGGATCGATACTGCGGAAAAAGATTGAAAGGAGCTCGGTCAGTCCGATCTTTGAATCGTCATAAATCACCTCCACAGTCTCCGCGGCTCCGGTGCGGCCGGTGCAGACCATCTCATAAGTAGGATTAGGGATATCGCTGTTTGCATATCCTGCAACTGTTTTATCCACCCCATCTACAAGCGAGAACAGGTGGTCGGTTCCCCAGAAACATCCTCCGGCTAAATATATTTTCTTTTTCATAAGCAAGTCGTTAATTATCGGATTCATTTATTTACCGAAGTAAACTGTTACAAATTTACGTAATTTCCATATATTTTCCCTACATTTGCACTATGAAAGTAGAGATTGAAAGAACGGCCGACGGCTCCCCCACCCTTTACCGCCAAGATATTGACGAGCATTATCATTCCGTAAAGGGAGCTTTAGCCGAGAGCACACATATTTATGTGGATTTAGGATGGCATAAAGCCGCGCAATCCCAAGATGCCCTAACGGTCTTTGAAGTCGGTTTCGGCACAGGGCTCAATGCTCTCCTTACTGCCCATGCCTCGCTTGAACAGAGAGTGCCAACCAAATATTATGCTGTGGAACTTTATCCCCTCCCCAAACAGACCACCGATAGCCTACTGCCATATCAGCCTGAGGAGCATTGTTCCTTATTTCAAGCCCTGCATAATGCTGAATGGAATGAGGAAGTGGAAATAAATCCATTCTTCACCCTGATTAAGATTCAGGGAGACCTTTTGACAATGGATATACCGGCTCACCTTGATGTAGTCTATTTTGATGCTTTCGCTCCTGAAAAACAACCCGAGATGTGGGATGAAACCCTTTTCCGTAAGCTATATGATGCGATGAAGCCCGGAGCAATCCTAACAACTTATTGCGCCAAGGGCTCGATCCGTCGCATGCTACAACAGATCGGATTCCTCACCGAGCGTCTCCCCGGCCCTCCGGGAGGTAAAAGGGAAGTCTTAAGGGCTACCAAACCAAACGCTTAATATCTTACCCCCAAACCTGCTTATTTCCTCACATAATGAGGCATCTCTTCCGGTATAATCATTGAGAGTTCCACCAACCCGCCGAGGGTGCCGTCGGCTTTACGCCATACGGTCTGATAAATCATCTTTTTCACACCCTCTTTCCAGATGGTATAGGCATTCGATCCTCCTTCACTTAGGAGGCGACGAATAATCTCCTTCGAGCGGTCGTTGTGATAGTCCATTATGTTGTGGCCGATAAGCTCACCGCCCCCACGCTTGGCAAAGGTCTGACGCGAACGTTCGTTCATATATATTATGCGGCAATCGGTGTCAACCACAGTCACCGCGCAATTCATTCCGAAAGCCCATTCAGGCAAATTTAAATCTTCCATACGCAAATTTACAAAATTTTCACCGTATTTGAGCGGAGCTTAATTAAAGTTTATCCTCTTATAACGGTAAAGACCATATAACCAATATAGAGAAGGGTGAGGACTACCCCGAAGAGGCGGTTTATGCTCTTGCTCTTGGAAAGCGACGGCACAAGCCATAGAAGCGCGGAGGCTCCTACGAGGGTGATGAAATCGACAAAGCCTATCGAATCGGCCTTCAATGGTATCACAAGCGCGCTTACTCCAACGGAGAGCAACGCATTGATTATGCACGAACCCACGATGTTACCCAACAGCCATTGCCGGATGATCCTGAAACGCAGACTCAACGCACACCACCATATCGGGCAATGTGCTTCCGAGAGCCACAACAGTAAGGCCAATAATCAGATTCGAAACCTTGAATCTTTGAGCTATCGCCACAGCCCCGTCTGTGACGTAATTAGCCCCCAAAACCAATAATATCAGGCCAAGAATGAGAAATAGAATATCGTGGAACATAATAAGGTTGATTTAATAGTGGATTTTGATTTATCAACACATCCACTTGCACTACGGTTCGAAGCCAATCGCTTTATGGCGCCCTTTGGGTTTGAATATATCAAAATGGCACAGGCAACTCAAATATATACTCACGCTTATCTATCGGGAAGGTAAATTCTATCTTCTTTGCGTGAAGATGAAGCCGTTCCGTCCCTTTACCTCCTCTATTCCCATAAAGGCGGTCGCCGGCTATAGGCATCCCAAGACCTGATTCTGAGGCTGCGTGTACACGCAATTGATGGGTTCGCCCTGTGAGAGGATGAAACTCTATCCGGCTACGTCCTTCGGAGACGGCGACAAATTCATATTCCGTCACCGCCTCTTTCCCTCCTTCATGATCCACCCGCTGACGCGGACGGTCAAGCCAATCGGGAGAAAGAGGGAGTTCGATACGTCCTTTCCCCGGGATGCCTCCGGATACATAATCCCCTTCCAAGTCAGCAATATACGTTTTCCTCACCCTGCGTCGGGCAAAAAGGGACTGCATCACTTTGAATGGGAGGTCACCAAACGTGGCCACCACCAAACCGGAGGTGTCTTGGTCGAGCCTGTGAGCGAGTTTTACGCTCCTCTCAAGCCCAAATTTCTCTTCAAGCCATTTCTGGAGGGAGACGGCGGGCCCTTTACCTGGTACGGAAAGCATGCCGCTCGGTTTATTGACTACACAAAACCAGCGGTTTTCATATATAATCTCCGGCTCAGGGGTTTCAATCGAATGGCATCCTTTTTCAATCGGAGGGTGAATGGGCAGACCTTGAAGCATCCAGCTCAACACGGGGAGACATTTGCCACGACACGCCGGATAAGACTCACCATGCCTCCGCACCTCCCCTCCTTTCGGCTTTCCATACCAATATTCAGCCATTGCCACCGGTTGCCACCCCCGCATATAGGCAGACTGCAACAATTTCGGTGCGCAACATTCCCCTGCGCCCGATGGGGGAATCTTCAGCGTTGTTTCAGCGAAAATCTCTTTCAGGCTCTTCCATTCTCCGCGAGCGTTAAGCAATCTGAAATTTGTAAAAAGCCAATCCTGCAAAGCTTCCGAATCGGAACGGCGTCTATCCTTAAGGTAGGCAAGATGAGACTGTGCCTCCTTAAGTTTGCTTTCAAGCGGTTCAAGTTCCGCTTTCAATCTCTTTTTAAGTCGGTTGAGTTCCGCTTTCTCAAACTGACTCTGCCTTATCATGGAAGCCAACTCAGCTTCATCTGCCAACCCGGACTCCCTACGTGTTTTCCTTTCCAATTTCGACAGGCGAGATCTCTCCTTATGTTCCGCTATCTCAGCATCATATTTCCTTTTTGCCAATTCATACTCCCTTTTTATCTTGGCCAAAGTCTCCTCCTCAAAGAGGGTAATCTCTCTGTTCTGTAGTGAAATTTCTCTTTCCTTTGTTTTGAAATATCCATCGGGCTGAAGGTAATCGAAAACAGGCTCCACGAATCCCGGAAAATGAAAACCCCGGTCGCCCAACTGCCCGGAGAAGGCATATAAAGTATGACTCAGTCCCTCCTTATCCTTTGCAATCAGCACACCGAGCATCTTCCCCTCCTCCAATTCGCTACAGAAATTGATATCTTCCGGCCGGCCGCTCCCCTTCAAGGTCTCCACACGGTCCACCAACTTCCGGAAAGCCTCCTCACACTCAGCGCTCGGTATGTAATCAAAAGGATTGTTCATAGATTAAACAGCAATTCGTTCCCTTTCTATAGGATGATTTCATTCACTTGATTCTTCTTTATTTCGCAAATTTAGGCAAAAATTTTAAGATTTTATTTTTCTGAACTCCAAAAGGGATAACGAGTTTTGTAAAAATCAAAATAATTCACTACTTTTGCGATTGCAGACCGCATCGCAAACCACGCCAGTAGGGGGAGGTGTCACACCAAGCCTTTTCTCGGTCTGGGGTTCAGCGGAGTGGGTTGTTAACGGAATGCGCTGAGGCGCAACGATTTATTAACTTTAAAGCGTTTATCCGCGCTGATTCTTGACAGTCTGAAATGTCTCGCAAACCTTTCTATCTAAGTCAAGGATTGAGCAACGGTAGATGCCCGTGGATATGTGATTATCTTGCATTCGGCACGATATTCCGGGAGGAATGTAGCCGTATGCCTTGGTTGCATATACTGGCGTGGGCTTCTGCGTGTTGCCGTCCGACTTAGATAGGGCAATGCGAGAAGCCTCAGACTGTAGGACGGCAACCGATACAGATTCCTGCGCTTTTCCCTTTTTATAACCTAACGCCGACGAGGGGATGACCGAGGCACTATTATTTAAAATGAAAAAATTTATTCTACTTGTGGTGATTGCCGTATTCGGCCTGCAAATGAAGGCAGCCGAACAGTTTGATGAACTTAACCTACGCGGAGGCTGGGAACTCGTTTCCTTTACAGGCAACAACGATTTATTCACGACTCCGGGAGTGGTCTCTGAAGATGGACCTGCGCTATCAAAATGCAAATACCTTTATTTCGGGGAGATGGTCAATCCTGATTATGAAATCGTCGCACTCTTACCAGGGTTAGCAAAACCTGTCACACTTGATGCTATCAACCTTTATGGTGTTTTCTACACTCCTCAGTTGGATGAGGCCGGTGAAGACAATGATGATGAATGGATTGGGATCTCTGATTATCTCATCTCCAATGGGAATAAGTTTCACATATTTTTTTATGGCTACGGATCAATACATTTCGTAATTACGTCACTGACCGCAGAAGAACTGACTGTAAAAAGCTATGACGGCAATCTTACCGCTAACTACAAACGGATTTCTAACCCATCTAATGTAAAGGAACTTACCGCCCCTGCATCGACTCCACCAGAAACCTATGACCTCAATGGAACTAAGGCTGATTCCTCAACCAAAGGTGTCAAGATCATCCGTCGCGGAGAACAGGTATCAAAAGAGATAAGATAAAAGCATCAACTATTAATGTGGGGTGAAGTTGCTTCTACGCAATTTCACCTTAACATTCCCTTTAACAATATTTATTAATACAGACGCAAAATAATTTACATCATGGAAAAAGACAAGGAGATTTCCCAGCTTCATGACTTTCAAAAGAGAATGCATTCCCGCATTGAAGAATATGCAAAAGAAAAGGAATTAGCAGATTCCGACTGCAAGTCCATCCTGGATGGGGTTGCTGACATTCCGGGATACGCAACTTCCAGCCCCAAAGTAATGTGGGTGCTTAAAGAAGCCTGGGGGAAAGAGGATGAGAACGGAAAAATAACTGGGGGTGGCTACAAGATATGGGAATGTTGGGAACCCAAGAAATTCAATACACCTACTTGGCTTCCGATGATCTATACACTTTACGGCATACGTCAAGGAGAGAATCGTGTGGAATACCGAGATATGCCCAAGGCTGATGAATCCATGGTTGAATTGCTCAAGCAATCGGCTTACGTAAATCTCAACAAGATGCCGGGGAAAACAATTTCCGGGAATATGCGTGAGAAATATAACCTGTGGCGTGAAATCATTCTCGAACAAATAGAAGCCTACAATCCCGACATAATTATTTTCGGAGGCACCTTCGATACGATGAAGGAAGATTTGCGCCTTACGACTGACCAACCGATAATTAAAACTCCCACTGAAGAGATTGCCCATTTCTACCGCGACCGTAAGGGAAGATTGTTGGTGAATGCGATGCATCCAGCCCAGCACCATATATCATGGGATTACTACATTGACGAAATTGTAGATAGAATCCGCGCATTGAATATCTAATATTTTGGAATGATTAATATTTATTTACAGAATTAAAATGAATAGAATATTTCGCTATTTATCCGTCGTGATGGTATGCTTGGCATTTTTCATATCATTTTCGGCAGAAGGAAAATATTTCTTAAGAAACAAGTATTATTACGAGGGTGAGAATAACTCCACGGTTATCATGGGTTATAATGTGTCTCAATACTCAAGAGAAAGTTCAGAAAGGAACAAGTATTGGGCTTGTGTGGAGGACGTATGGTATGATAACGGACTTCGTTTTGTCGTAAAAGATTTGAATGTCTCGCGATCAGACGATTATGCGAGATCTCTTATCGCTTCAGGTACAATGCTCACATCTATAACTTTATATAATGTACCCGGCTTAGAATACGCAAAGTTGGGACACTCACACGATGATTATAGTAAATGTACCATTAAGTCTAACGCATTCAAATCCTCCACTTCATTGAATCAAATTTATATAGACAAGTCGATCGGTACAATAGAATCTCAGGCTTTTTATGGAATGACAGAAGGTATAATTGAATTCAATGAGATGAAACCTCCGACACTGGCACTGGATGCATTCTGCGAAGAAGCTTATTCTAATGTTATTCTAATAATACCTGATTCTAAAATATCTTTATTTAAAGATTCTAATTGGAGTAGATTCAAAAACATTGTTCCTTCAAGTCAATTTTTTTGTGATTTTTCGGAAGATTCATATAAGGTGCAGATTAGCACATCTAAAACTCTGTCATTCAACACTGATATTAATATATCAGAATTTCAATGGAGTTCTTCCGACATAACCATAGCAGAGGTGAACAATGGAGTTGTCACGGGAATAGATAATGGCGTAGCAACTATAACCGCTACCAACAAGTATGGTTATTCTTTCAGTTGTACCGTCAATGTGGTTCCTCCAGTGGAATCACTGGAAATTTCCTCTATTAACGGAATTATTAAAGATAACACATTAATTCTTGATCCGAATTCATCCTTTGACCTTAGTAACATTAATATAAACATAATACCGGAAAATGCTTATGACAAAACTCTTTCTTGGAGTTGCAAAAACCCTGAAATAGCATATATAACTGACAATATTCTCCATACAGTAAAAAGCGGATTCACAACGTTGACTGCTACATCTGTGTCCGGGGTATCAGTCTCCATACCTATTCTCATAAGAGTAAGAAATAGAGATGAGTTTGATTATGATGGCGTTCTTTACAAAATAATCGGTGGAAACAACAAAACATGTATGGTCATGGGGTTCACACTACCAAACGAAAGTGACCTAATTATTCCAGCACAGTTAGACTTATTTGATGACATCTATTCAGTAATATACATATATAAAGATGCTTTTAAAGCAAGTAATATCGCATCAGTCTTTATCCCCAATTCTATAAAATCAATAGGATCTAACGCTTTTGCTTCTTGCCAATCATTGAAAGATGTTATTATTGAAGATGGTGAGACAATTTTAAATTTTGACAATGAAGTTTTTTCTAATACTTCAATAAGTAAATTGTATCTTGGCAGATCATTCATATACAACAGTGAACATCTTTATGAAGGGCTTTTTCTTAATCAAAAATGTCTATCGGATCTAATAATTGGTGAAAAGGTGACTTCAATTGCAAAATTCGCATTCAATGGATGTTCCAGTCTTAGTTCAGTAGAAATTCCCTATTCAGTTACCGAAATCGGTGAATACGCATTCAGTGGATGTTCAAGTCTGAGTTCAGTAGAAATTCCCAATTTAGTTACTACAATCGGTGATGGCACTTTTAGTGGATGCTCCAGTCTGAGTTCGGTAAAAATACCTAATTCAGTTACAACAATCGGCAAACACGCTTTCAGCAAATGCTCCAAACTAAGTGATATAGATATTCCTAATTCTGTGACCTCAATCGGAATATGCACTTTCCTTGGATGCTCCAGTCTGAGTTTAGTACAAATTCCCAATTCAGTTACCAAAATCGGACTGTACGCTTTCGAGGGATGTTCCAGTCTACGTTCAGTTCAAATTCCCAATTCAGTTACCGAAATCGGTGCAGAAGCTTTCAAGGAATGTTCCAGTCTGCGTTCAGTTCAAATTCCCAATTCAGTTACCGAAATCGGTGAAGGCACTTTTAGTGGATGCTCCAGTCTGGAGTCTATAGATTTACCCAACTCTGTGACTTCCATAGGGGCATATGCCTTTCATAACTGCAACCATTTGCCTTCCATAGAGATACCTGAGTCTGTCATATCCATAGGTGAAGAGGCGTTCTGTGGTTGTGCCGGATTAGAGGAAATAATAATAGCTGATGGAGAAAAAGCTCTAAATTTGGGCAGTTTAGTTTTCCAGGGAATTGAAAATACCAAATTATATCTTGGAAGAGATATAAAGTACCCAAATGGAGATATATCTCCATTTGGAAGTTGGAGACAGACTGACTATCAAGTAGATTTGATAATCGGTAAAAAGTTCACCTTTATCCCTGAAATTGCGTACAGTCAATGGTATGGACTAACCTCCGTGGAGATTCCCAACTCAGTGACTTCCATAGGGGCAGAAGCTTTCAGAGCTTGTTACAAATTAGCATCCGTACAAATTCCCAATTCAGTTACCGAAATCGGTGAATACGCATTCAGTGAATGTTCAAGTCTGAGTTCAGTAGAAATTCCCAATTCAGTTACCGAAATCCGTGAATACACTTTCAGGGAATGCTCCAGTCTGGAGTCTATAAATCTACCCAACTCAGTGACTTCCATAGGGGCATATGCCTTTCATAACTGCAACCATTTGCCTTCCATAGAGATACCTGAGTCTGTCATATCCATAGGTGAAGAGGCGTTCTGTGGTTGTGCCGGATTAGAGGAAATAATAATAGCTGATGGAGAAAAAGCTCTAAATTTGGGCAGTTTAGTTTTCCAGGGAATTGAAAATACCAAATTATATCTTGGAAGAGATATAAAGTACCCAAATGGAGATATATCTCCATTTGGAAGTTGGAGACAGACTGACTATCAAGTAGATTTGATAATCGGTAAAAAGTTCACCTTTATCCCTGAAATTGCGTACAGTCAATGGTATGGACTAACCTCCGTGGAGATTCCCAACTCAGTGACTTCCATCGGTGCAAAAACTTTCAGAGATTGTTACAAATTAGCATCCGTACAAATTCCCAATTCAGTTACTACAATCGGTGCATCCACTTTCAGCGGATGCTCCAGTCTGAGTTCAGTAAAAATACCTAATTCAGTTACCGAAATCGGACAGTACGCATTCAGTGAATGCTCCAGTCTGGAGTCTATAGATTTACCCAACTCTGTGACTTCCATCGGTGAAGGCACTTTCAGATATTGTTACAAATTAGCATCCGTACAAATTCCCAACTCTGTAACTTCCATCGGTG
>CAMWXH010000083.1 GCA_947178165.1 uncultured Porphyromonadaceae bacterium
GCTACGATATGGAGCTTCATGTCCCCAATGAAGAGGTGGAGACCGGATTTGCGCAACAGCTCACAAAGCTTTATCTTCCTGAGCTGGCAGACCTGAATGGCGATTTTGGACTCCGCAAGTTCCGCCTTGACCTCCGCGCTGGAAAGATCGAGGAGTTTATGTTGCGCTTGCAGACGATGATAAAGGACATTCCGTACGAAAAGCATGATGAACAGCTTTACCAGAATGTGGTTTACCTGCTTTTCACGCTTCTCGGCACAGATGCCCGGATGGAGGAACATTCCAACAAAGGGAGGACTGACCTCACTATAAGGATGAAGGATTTTATCTATATCTTTGAATTCAAATATAACGGATCCTCAGCCGAGGCCATGCAACAGATCCACGATAAAGATTATGCCGGACGATTCTCCATGACAGACAAAACAATTTTCCTGATAGGTGCAAATTTCTCTAATGAGGAACGTGGACTTGAAGACTGGATTATTGAAAAAGCTAATCATTGATAGCCATGCAGCTCAATCCTAAAAAAATAGTAGGAAGTCTTGGCCGCAAATATGGAGGCAACAGATTCCTGAAAATCCGAAAGGCCTATTATGATTCAATAAAAGCATGCAAAGACCTTATCGGGACTGGAGCAGTGTTCCTCAAACGGAATGCGCCTTGGTCTTTCGACAAAGACGTTGATCAAAAACTTTATCATGACCAGCCTGAAACAGTTACAAAGACCGGTGTGGTATGCATGCTCGATGGCGCAATATATCACGGAGGCCTCACCGACCGGCTAAGAGGCATTCTAACCGCATATCGAGAAAGCACGAAAAAAGGGTTGCCATTCTATATCCTATGGAATGACTCTTTCAATCTGTCTGACTATCTTCTCCCCAACACCTTCGATTGGAGAATTTCGGAGGAGGAAATAAGCCGGTCGCGAAAAAACTCGAGGGCAGTGGTGATTGACGATATGACACCGCGTCAAAGTCTGTGGCGAATGAGGGCGGCCCTTCTATCTCCTCCGCGACAACTGCACCTTTACACTAATGCAGACAGCGCGATAGGAGAATATGCAGAACTTTTTCCCAAACTTTTCCGGCCATCCGAAAGGCTGCAAAAGGCCATTGACCGACATAAGCAAAAACTGGGGGAAAAATATTGGGTATTCACCACCCGTTTCCTGACTCTTTTGGGCGACTTCAACGATTGGTGCGGTGTCGTTCTGTCGGAGGAGAATAAAATGGAAATGATGAAGAAAGTGGCCGACGAGATAATGATTTTATCAAGACAGCGTCCTGAAGGGGTAAAAATCATGGTTACCAGTGATAGCTGCAGTTTCCTGGACTACATAAAGAAAAGAGAACCGGAAATATATATAGTGGAAGGGAAGATTCGTCATATCGATGTTGACAGAGATATGGAAGAGTCAGATATCGATGACTCCACCATGAAAACATTTGTGGACCAACTGCTGATAATGGGTGCTGACACTGTGGTGAGGATGCGCACAGGAGGGATGTATGCCTCCGGTTTTGCAAGGTTCGCTGCCGAAGTCGGCAAAGCGAGATTTATTGATCACGTATTTTAGGCATTTTCTTCAAATATTACTTATATATCCAGAGACCACAAGGTGATGGCAGACATTAAAGAGGAAAACAGCTATTCCAATATCCTGAAACGCCTTTCTGCTTTCGGAGGAGTTCAGATTTTTAATATTCTGATCTCGCTTCTCCGAGGCAAGTTTGTCGCGCTGTTTTTAGGCCCTGCCGGCATGGGTGTATCTTCTCTCTACACCTCCTCCCTCACCCCTCTCCAACAGGTTTGCGGATTAGGTCTCAATTTAGCTGTGGTAAAGGAGATTGCTGCAAACAAGGAGGAGGAATCCTCTCTTAGGAAAGTGATCCGGGTCGCTCTCCGCCTTATTCTTCTCACCTCCATTTTAGGCATGGTGGCCACAGTTTTCACCGCTTCATTGTGGAGCGAATTTTCTTTTGGCAATCATGATCACACCACCGCTTACCTATGGCTTTCGCTCTTTGTCGGACTATCGATTGCCGGAGCCGGGCTATTGGCTCTGCTGCAAGGGATGGGGGAAGTGAAACGGCTCTCAAAAGCAACGCTGGTGGGTGGAGTTTCGGGACTGATATTCGGGGTGCCTTTATATTATTTTTTCGGACAACAAGGTATTGTGCCTGCAATGATTGCCTTGGCTCTGTCCATGTTTCTCTTCTATCTTATCTCATTTAGAAAAGTATCCAGGCCAATATTCCAGGGCACAGCGGCGAAGAAATCACCAACAGAAGACCGCCAACTAATCAAAGCCCTCCTCTCAATGGGATTCATTCTTCTTGTCGGTTCGTTGGCCGGCCAGCTGATCACATATCTTATTAATCTTTATATCCGTATCACCGGTTCGCTGGAAGACATTGGCCTCTTCCAAGGGGCAAATTCAATAACCAACCAATATGTGGGGATGATAATGAGTGCCCTTGCTTTAGATTATTTTCCCCGACTGTCTGCTGTTTGCAAAGACAGCGTGGAAATGAACAAGGTTGTAAATCGTCAGACAGAAATTGTCATGCTCGTGGCAACGCCTCTTATAATCTTGCTTATCCTTACCGCCCCATTAGTGATACGCCTGCTTCTGACCGAAAGATTTCTCCCGATCCTCCCTCTGATACGCTGGATGGGGCTCGGTATGCTCATTCAAGCCTTGGCTTTCCCATTAGGATATATCTATGTTGCCAAAGATGACCGCAAGGCATATATATGGATGGAATGTGTCTGGGCAAACATCTGCTGGCTGGCATGCAGTATCGGCTTCTATCACATCTTCGGTTTACTGGGATTAGGGGTAAGCTTGGTGGTGAGGGGCGTGATAGACATCTTCATCAATTTTTTCGTGTGTCACCGCCGTTATTCCTTCAGATATAGCAAAGAGACCACTCCTGTAATGCTGATCTCACTTTTCCTTGCAGTTGCCTCTTTTGCAGTTTCACTTTGGGAAAACGATGCCGCTTATATTGGAATTTCCTTTCTTCTAATCCTCTCGGCCTCTTATTCATTTATTCACCTTAGAGGGAAGATAAGGAACAAGCATTGAAAATATGACTGAGCCTATCCTGAAAGGCAAAACGAACAAAGAAAGATATTTCCAGCCCACATTCTTCCTTAAGATTGACAAATCTCCATTCTTCCTGCTTTCTATCTGTTTCTCCCTGACCCTACGAAGTTCCTCTCCATGCAGAGGCCTTTCGCGCAATAAGCGTATTGAATCAAAGTAACAATGGAAATTCTGCTGTTCCATAAGGATCCTCTCTTCAGACTCAACCGGATAGTTTTCCCTTATAAAGGGGAGAAGCATTGAATTATTCCAAAGAAGTCCGAAAGCGCGTATATCTGCACTATGAGTTATTGATGATGGGTTTTGCAGATAATAATATTTTTCATCGCAGATCGCCACATTCCGGGCATTGAAAAGGAGATGACGGCTCAAGTATTCATCAATATACGACCGAACCTCTATATCGTTCTCCTTTATACTCTCAAATGCCTTCAAATAAACCTCTTTCCTTATTATTCCTCCGTTGCAATGGATTCGCCAGCCGTCAAGAGTATATTTCACTGCATCCTTTCCCTTAACATATTTACCCACAAGGGTTTTATCATGGTTATAAGCACTGCCAAGATGCGTCCCGTCCCATCGATACATTACAGGATAACAGATATCCACATCCTTCCTGCTCTCCATCATTGAAAGGAGATTCTGCAAATATTCGGGGCCTATCTTATCGTCAGCATCGAGCGGCGCGATAATCGAGCCTCTTGCATTGCTTATGGCAAGCTTACGAGGAATGTAGGCCCCTCCTGACTGAGTTTCAGTCCGCAATACTCGAATGCGAGAGTCGTGCTTTTCCAATTCACGGGCAATTGCCAATGTCTTATCCTTGGAACAGTCATCTACAATAATAAGCTCCCAATCCTGATAAGTTTGAAGCTGTATTGACTCAACTGCTTCCTGCAGATAGGGCGCAACATTATAGGCAGGTATGATAAAAGTCACCTTTGGATTATCCATAGTCAGTTTAAAGGCTATCCCGAAGCATACGGGTGAGCTTTTCAGCTCCAATATCCGACAAGTGGTCAGAGTCATGGAAATCTTCATCCGTAAAATCTTCTGATGAAAAAAAATCAAAATATCTTATCCCTCTCTCCATTTTTATTTCATTAATCTCAGCACGCATTTCACGATACTGTCCATCATTCATTGCCTCTCGGAACCCTGACCATACCGGAGTAGTGATGAATATGACTTCAATGTTATGTTTTCTGCAATAATCGGTGAGCTCTTCCAACACCTTCTCCACCACAGATGCGCGTCCCGGAGAATCTTGCGTAAGGTCTTTTGCCCTCTCCTTCGCTCCCATTTTCCAATTTGCATCCCGATGTGAAAGATCGAAACCAAGACCGAAACCGAGGGAGTCACAACGATTAAGCTCTTGCGACGCAACGAGATTACGCAAGCGTCCTGAATATGATTTGAAGTCGGTAAGGCAAAGATTGTAAAGAGAATAGTCTGAATGAAGAGGAAGCTTCATTCCCACTTTATATTGAACACACAGTCCCCTGTCCATCTCTTCCAATACGGGATCACGGAAAGTGAAGTATGAAACGGGCAATATCACTCTTTTAAGATTCTTCATATAGGGATGAAATTCCTTTAACATCGCGAAGTCATATTCCGGTGTCTGGGAGATATTGGCAAGATTAAAGGCACTGTCTCCCAAAATGGAAGGATTCACACCATAATAAGTATGCGACGAACCCAAGACAAGGGTATTAACCTTATCTCCATTCTTTCTCAGCCACTCTGCCTTATAGATATACGAGGTCTCAATCGAACGAACAATAAATTCCCCGATTAGCAGCAGCCCTGTCACCAAGAGTGAGAACCACAGAATCTTTTTCAAAAATAGCCTCATCAAAACTGAAAATATATAAATTGCTCAGTATTACCGGAAAATATAAGAATCACAAGGAATAGGATAAGATATAGGCTCCATCTTATAGCCGTGAATCTCCCTAATCCTTTTGAAAAGAGGTCAACCGGAGTTTCATTCCTTCTTCCGATCCATTCAGCCATAAGAAGGAATAGGCACCAAGCCACCGCCCGCTTACCCATTACCTCGCCCGAAGGCAATCCGGCAAACATCATGCGTATATATTCAAGTGCTTCACTGATATGCCGTGCCCGAAACAGGATCCATCCGATCATCACGAGAAGGAACGTAATCCCCATTGCCAAGACTGACCTGACATATCCTCGATGTCTGTTATCTCCATTTCCTCCTTTCTTCTTGGCAATCATGGAAGGGAGGTACAGTATCGCATGGTAACCTCCCCATGCTATAAATGTGAAGTTGGCGCCGTGCCAGAGGCCGCTTGTCAGAAATACTATGACAGTGTTCCTTATCCTTTTCCATTTACCTTTTCGGTTACCGCCCAAAGGAATATAAAGGTAGTCGCGAAACCAGGAAGTAAGGGATATATGCCATTTCTGCCAGAATTCCTTTATATCTTTTGAAAAATATGGCAACCGGAAATTATGCATCAGCTCCACGCCGAAAAGGCGAGCAACACCGCGAGCTATATCTGAATAGCCGGAGAAGTCACAATATATCTGGATAGTAAACAGAAAAGCTCCTATCCACAAATTCAAGCTCCCTACATTCTGAAACCCCTCGAAAATCTTATCAGCCATAGGTGCGCAGTTGTCGGCGATCACCATCTTCTTAAATAATCCCCACAAGATGAGGCGCATCCCCTCTACCCCTTTGCCATAGTCAAACCTGCGGTTGCGCAGAAATTGAGGAAGGAGATTTGTGGCGCGCTCTATCGGTCCGGCCACAAGCTGAGGAAAGAAACTTATGAAAGCCATAAACGCAAAGAAATCGCGCGTGGCGCGAATTTGCTTTCTCTTCACATCAATCACATAGCTTAAAGCCTGAAAGGTGTAGAAAGAGATGCCGACAGGAAGTATCAGGTCTAAGGTTATCGAATCCACTTCCCATCCAATGCTTCTCATCATTGAAGCAAAACTTGCCGAGAAGAAATTGAAATATTTATAGGTGCATAGAATCCCTAAGTTCAATGCCACATTTCCCCAGAGCCCAACCTTCCTGACCCATTCACGCGAACTCTGCTCCACCATAAGGCCGCTTGCAAAACTGCTCACGGAAGTTATGAAAATCAATATGAGAAAGACAGGGCTCCACCAGCCATAAAAAATGTAGCTGGCAATAAGAAGGAAGATATTCCTGCTCTGCCGGCTCTTGAACAGCAGCCAGTGAAGCAGAAAGACAACCGGAAGGAAAAACAGGAACTCTATTGAATTGAAAAGCATTCGTAAGATTGTTAGATAAGTAACCTTTTTTAGATTTTAAGCTCCCATCTCTGATAGGCCACGCCGGTTGCTCCGTAAGAAAATTTCTGACGCAATAGCCCGGCGTTGAGATACATCCCGCGCTCTTCATTGGATATCCCGAAATCGAAATATAACCTTTCCGCATATCGCTCCTTGATAAGGTAATCGAACAGCGGGGTGAGGAGATTCAGTTCTCTCCCCAAAGGTGTCGAAGCGATATACTGCGCGTGAGCCACACGCCCCGTGTCATATATCATCACACCGGCTTCCAATAGTCCGCTTTCTGCGAGAGTGAGTCCGAACATTCGGATATTTTCGGGGAAACGTTCTTTCAATAACATTATTTCCTCGGCAGTATGGACAGGCAAGGTGTCATGACGCTCACGCAGACATTGTGTCACCAACGACATAAAATTCCGACTATCCACTATTTCACTGATTGCATAATCAAGCTCGCCACTCTTCCTTAGCGCACGTTTTCGCAATTTATTATACTTGGCAGGTTCAGTGAGATTAATAGCAGAGCTTAAATTAATCTCACTCACATTCGCGCCAAGCCTGAATAAAGCATAGATATCCTCCTGGGAGGGCTGGGCGCTATATATCCAAGGCACCGGTTTATAATCAAGCCCCTTAACGCCTTCAGATCTCCATGTTTCAATTGCCAATTGAAATATCTCCAGCAAATCATTTCCATCCAGATGAGAAGTAGGAAGAATCCATCCTCCATAGGTGAGGCCTTGATGAGAATGGAGCACTCCCGAAGAATCTATGTTGGCAGGCAGAAGAGCCACAAGTTTCTCTCCTTTAAAGGCCATCCAGGAGCAATCCCGGAATCGGTCGGAATGATAGTCCATGTAGTCACGCTCAAAAAGGAATGTTGCATTGCGCGCATTCCTTACAAAATCATTCCAGACCTTCTTGTCAGTGCTCCGGTATCTTCTGATATTCCATTCCATCGGCTTTATACCTAATTCATCCCAAAGTCATCAAAAAGGGAATTATCTAATCCACTCCGTGGGGTTCATCTTATCGCGATTATGCCATACTTCAAAGTGAATCGAACTATGCGATGTATCGTCGTCGCTCGGCGCAAGTTTGCCGAGATTCTGACCTTGCTTCACCGTGTCGCCAACTTTGACAGAGGCATTCTGGATATTTCCATACACCGTATAATAGTTGCCGTGATTCACAATGACCACAGTGGAATAGCCCGGCACCATATATACGCCTGAAACCTTTCCTCCATAGACAGCCTGTGCGCTTGCGCCGGCCGATACCTCTGCATCAATACCCGGGTTGTCGTACATCACATTCGGCAAGTCCGGCAAAGAATGGCGGCCAAACTGGCTTGTGATCCGGAACGCACCTGCAACCGGACGCGGCAAAGCGCCTCTCATCTGAGCAAAGCTACTGGCCGCTTGCGCCACATTTTTCTTCGCATCATCTGATGGTTTGTTTACGTTCTCACCTTTTGAAGGCGAAACGGCTGGCTTCTCCGGCGCTTTCGGAGCCACTTTATCGCTTGCCTGATCTTTCTGACCGCGAGGGCGACGCTTGCGGGCTTCCGCATATTTAGAGGAATTCTTGGAATCCTCTTTCTTTGGTTTCTCTTTGGTTGATGCAGATTGTTTTTTGGCATCTGCCTCCGCTTTTTTCTTCTTCTCTGCGTCTGCCTTAGACTGAGCGGCGATCTCCCTTTCCCGCTGAGCTTTAGCCTCGGCAGCCTTGCGGTTTGCCTCTTCGCGGGCAAGTTGTTCCTTCCGCTGTTGTTCTGCCTTTCGGGCAGCCTCCTCACGCGCCTTGCGCTGTTCCTCCGCTTTTCTCTGCTCCTCCGCAATCAAAGCCGCCACCCGGTTTTTTAAAGTGTTGGCTTCGGCCTGTTTCTGAGCCAAGTATTTACGGAGAGCATCACCATTAGCTTTAAGCTTGACAACCATGGCATCCTGCTCCTTATACTGGCTCTGAAGACGTGCCTGAAGCTTCGACTCCTCTGCCAAAGCCACATCCTTGTCTGACTTTGTTTTTGCAAGAAGTTCCTTCTGAGATTTCAAGCTTGCCACCTTGGCACCGATCTTATCGCTCTGACGATCACGCCATCCGGAGAATTCCCGAAGGTAACGCATGCGGCGCATCGCCTCGCTGAAATTCTTCGAGGAAAAGATAAAAGACAATGTAGAGGCCGATTTACGTTTCACACGCATCTTCTTGACAGCTTTCAAATACTCTTCCCTAAGTTTCTTAAGCTCACCTTCCTCCTTGGCAATATCGTGTTCAACTACGGTAATCTTCTCGGAAAGGTCCCTTACCTGACGCGATGCGTCATCAAGCTTCTTTTTTCCATCGGCAATCTCACCCTGAAGCACATTAAGTTCAGCAAGCCCTTTTCTTACTGCCTGCTCGTTCTCCTTGATTTGCGCACGCGTGGATGCTATCTCTTTCTGAACGGCGCCTTGCTGTTTTTTAACGTCGTTTACGCTCTCTTTCGTTGCCGGTCGTGAGGAATTTTTACTTGCAGCCGCCTGTCCCTTTTTACCTTTACTTTTCTGCGCGTAAATTTCAGCTGCCGGTGCAAATAGCATTGCGGCGGCTAAAAAAATAACCGTTATTCTTTTATTTAACAGATGCAACATATAGGTTAGATTGACTTAAAGAAATCTTGAAGGCCAACTCTCCTGAAATCCTTGCCGAGCTTGTAAGGAGAGAGAGGGCCCGCCCCCCACTTGGGACTGTCAAGGGATATCTCGATCTTCACAGGCTTGTTCTTGTGATTAAGCATTGCCTCAATGTCTGAAGCTCCATTCCCCTTCCAACTGTAATCCAAGGCGAATAGGCGCTTCCCTTGTTCCCCTTCCACCACAAGGTCAGAAACCTTTCCATCTTTATCCAAGAGATAGAATGCCGACACTTCTATGGGGAAATCACCAAGAGATGGAATCACTTTTCTCATATCTTTATCCATTTCAACCTCTATTTTGGAAAGATTGGACTCGGAAAGGGTTCCGTTGCCTGGCACTATCATCCGGCCAAGCAAAACCGACTGAAGCTCTTCGCATAAGGAGGGATAAATCTCCTGCAGTTTTTCCCCGGATTCCTTGCAATACACTTTCTTCAATTTATTGACGATGAAAAGGGAATCTTGCGTAAGCTCGACCCGGAACACTTCGCCAACAAAAATGGCGCTTGCCGAAATTGTCAGCTCCTTCCCTCTCTTCATGTAAATTTTCAAAGATGGCTTGACCGGCAAGGATGAAAGCTGCAACTTACCGGAAATCTGAGCTGTATTCCAATCAGTGTAAAGCCTCAATGCATCCTCTACCTGACTTTTCGCACGCAATGACTCAGCCGGTAAAGCTGGCACTGTGTCTGCGGCAACATTTTTCTTGGAGGCACATGCACCCAAGAAAGTCAACGCCATAATGGCAAATGCAATTAACGGAATCCTTCTATTTATTTTCATTTATCTTCTTTGTTATTGCTTTCTTATCCTCGGTTAGATCAAGAGCTTTCTTCCATGCTTCGACTGCCCCCTTTTTGTCGCCGGTTGCCAAGAGCATGTCGCCGTAATGATCCCAAAGTTCCGAGCTCTCGGAAGCGGAACCCTCAGATTTTTCAATGGCACGCTTCTGATATCCGACAGCCTCTTCATATTTACCTTGTTTATAAAGAATCCAGGCGTACGTGTCGAGAAAAGTGGGATTATCCTCATTTTCGCCTGAAAGACTCCTTTTGCTCAGGTCAGCTGCCTTGACAATATCTCCGCCATTCTCTACCATGAAATAGGCATAATTGTTTAAGGCCATGGCATTCTCGGGGTCAAGAAGCAGGGCGTTCTCATAGCTTTGGAATGCCTGTTCAAGCTTTCCTGAATTATAACTGCAGTCACCTATTGTCGTGTATAGGTTGCTTATCTGTTCAAGGCCGTCAAGGCTTATCTGCTTCGGTATGTCGGCGAGCTCCAGTTTCCCGGTAGGCTTGGCTAAAGGAGCAAGCTGATTTATGAGTTCGCCATACATCTTGATAGCCAGTTCATAATCTTCCCCTATCTGGGCGGCAGAAGCGCAGAGCATCCTTAATCCCATTCCCGGATCAACATGCTTCACGGCTTCATCATAGGTTGCCACCGCCTCTTTCCAGCGGTCGTCAGAAATCAGATAGCTCATTTTCTGACCCCAATAAACGTCATTATCAAGGTCAAGGTCGATTGCATAGCCTATCTTCTCTATAGCCTTTGCGAAGTCCCCTTTTGCGGCGCTGTAACGCGCGGCCAAATCAAGCACTTCCGGCTCAAAAGGATACTGTGTTTCAAGCACCGAAAAGAGATAGTCGCCTCTTTTTGTATTTGACTTGTCGTAAATGAGTTTCTGAAGATATTCCGAAAGCAATGCGCTCTTCTCTTCAAGTCCGAAATCTTCTGCCAAGAGCGCCTCATAAGTCTTTGCATCGTATGCCGCAGAGTCTCCTTCCTGACGATAAAAATCAGCCAGGGCAAGTTTTGCGGCCCCATATCCGGGCGCAATCTCCTCTGCTTTCTTGAAATATGCTTCTACGGAATCCCTATTTTCGGTGAGTTGGAATAGATTCCCTTTTAAAAGGAGATATGCCGGCTCTCTTGGATTTGACTCAACAAGCGAAGTGACCTCGCGGAGAGCGGCTGCAGTGTCACTGCGGTTTATCAGATATGAAATCTTTTTGAGTGTAAGGTTAGGCGACTTTCCCTCTATCTTTTCATATCGGTCGAGTGCGGCAAGCCCTTTTTCATCTTCCCTTGCGGCAAAATAGACATCCGAAAGATGAAGCAGAGTGGCAGTCCGCATAGGGAGAAGGGAGTCTGTGCGTTCATACACTCTTATCGATTCTTGGAGGGAATCAAGACGGGCCGCAACATAACCGTAATAGATGACTTCATCATAATCCTCGGGAAAATTATCAACATACGGACGCATCAGCGTCAGCGAGCGAGCCAGCTCTGCTCTTGATGTCAGAGTGTCAACACTGTTGGCAAGCCGGAGCTGCGCAAAACTATAGGCGGCTTCCGGGAATGCGGGATCAATCCGGTTAGCGTGCTTAAAATTCTCGTATGCCTCCGCGTGCCTTCCCTCGACCTGGTGACGAAGCCCCTCAAGATAATAATAACGGGCTTTCTCGCGATTCTGTCGTTCTACCTTTGACGCGGAGGCTTTTCCTCCTCTTCCGGAGGCATCCAATGCATAGATGCCGGTGATGATTCCCATCATCGCCAGCACCATCGTCAATATCCTGACTTTTCCAATTCTCATCCTTAGGTGTTGCTTTGCCAGATATAGAAGCTGTCCACTTCTTAAAATGAAATTAATGAATCAATCTTTCCCTGTGTGTCCGAATGCGCCATATTCGCGCTTCGTACGGTCAAGTTCCTTAACGGGCTCCCATGTCACGTGTGAATACTGCTTGATAACCATCTGGCATATCCGGTCTCCGTCATTTACAGTGAAATCATTCTCACCAAGGTTGAGCAGGATTATTCCTACCTCTCCACGATAGTCAGCGTCAACAGTGCCGGGAGAATTAGCTATCGTGATTCCATAGTTCAATGCAAGACCCGAACGAGGACGTATTTGGCATTCGTATCCTTCAGGCAACTGCATATATAACCCTGTGGGTATCAATGCCCGCTGGAGGGGTTTCAATGTCACAGGACCGGCCGGAAGATAGGCCCTTACATCCATTCCTGCAGCCTCAAATGTGCCATAATCCGGAAGAGGATGATGGCTCTTATTTATTACTTTTACTTTTACTCTGTCCATAATATTCTCTTATTCAATCAAATTATAATCAAATCAACAAGATATCCTTGCCGGCCACTGCTTTTGAAAAAATATGGCTGCCCCGTCAAGAAGGCAGCCATCTTTTCCTTGAATGCCGGAACAGATTTATCCCTCCTCAATAGCGTCGTTAGGGCAAACTGCAGCACAGCTTCCACAGCTGATGCAAGTATCCGGGTCAATTACATAGATTTCTCCCTCGGAGATTGCCTCTACGGGGCATACGGGCAGACAAGTGCCGCAGGCGATACATCTGTCGGTGATTACGTAAGCCATAATTCTGTTGATTTAGTTATTTTAGTTGTAATACACCGCAAATTTAACCCTTTATATTGATTATTACAACAAATTTTTAAATTGTTTTATCTTCAACCCTTATTTTTTTATTAAATTTGGTGTTAAATAACATACACCTTATATAGATTAACATTCATTCTTATGTCAAATCCTCTCATTTCCATTATCACCATTACATATAACGCGGAAAAAGAGCTTCCTGTCACGATGGATTCCGTGATGAGCCAGACTTACCGCAATTTTGAGCATCTTATTATTGACGGTGCCTCTACGGACCATACACTTGAAATTGCCCGCAAAAGCCCGGAGGCAAGAATAATGAGCGAGAGAGATAATGGCTTGTATGATGCCATGAATAAAGGCCTCTCGCTTGCGCGCGGAAAGTATGTGCTTTTCCTGAATGCAGGAGATTCGTTTCGCTCTCCCGAGACTCTCTCACTCTACGCTTCTGAGGCAGAAAAGGATCGTGACATAATTTATGCCGACACAATGATTGTTGACTCCAACCGGGAAGATATAGGTCCGCGCCATTATTCCGCTCCCCTTTTGCTTACCCACGAAAGCTTTTCGAAAGGGATGCTAATATGCCATCAGGCGTTTATGGTCAAGAAAGAGATTGCTCCCCAATATGATTTGCAATACCGTTTCTCGGCTGACTACGACTGGACCATTAAATGCATCCGTAACACTGAGCCGGAAAGATGCGTGAATCTCAACACAGTTGCCATAAACTATCTTTCAGACGGCATGACCGATAAGAACAAATTCAAATCACTAAAAGAGAGATATAAGGTAATGGCTCATCACTACGGAACCCTATCTGCCATCAAAAGGCATATTGCTCTTCTCTTGGGGAAACGATGAAGAATGCAAGTTCAACAAAAGGATACATACATAGACATAAATAAAAAAGCATACGCATAAATAAAAAGAGGCTGTCTAACAACTGAAGTTAGGCAGTCTCTGTTTTTGTGAAAAAACTG
>CAMWXH010000084.1 GCA_947178165.1 uncultured Porphyromonadaceae bacterium
GAAATACCCAAGTAGTCTATGAACCCTTTTAGACGAATTGCAACATTTTCCTCGTTCATTCTCAAATTTTATTATCTAAATTTTAATATACAAAAGTAATAATAATTTTGCAAACTTCAAATTTAAATTTCCAATTTTTAAACTAAAAATCATAAATTCATAATTGTTAATTGCAAATTTAAAATTTACAATTATTATTTGAATTCCTAATCACTGCTTTATCATGTATATTATTAAAAACTGATATATGTTATGTTATCTCTCCGATTTGATCTCCTCTCCGGCAATGCCGGTTGGCAATCCCATTTTCTTATATATGTTGATAATCTTTTAACTTAATCAATTGATATATTTCCATATACAAAAAGAGTGAATAAATGTTAACGAACAAAATTTAAAAAAGGAAATATCTATAAGAGTCCAAGTTTGCGGTTTCCATATCATAATTTACAATTTAAATCTAAACATGCAATTCACAATTGTTTATAGATTTTATTCATTATTCAAAACTTTACAAACGCAAAGTTGCAATTCTATATTATCAGGGTTTACTTTTTTAAATATCATAATTTAGCCTGATCTTCAATGTTCCAATTTGACCAATTTTTTTAATTCGTTTTTTCTTTGCAAAACTCCCTCTCTCCCCTCTTCTTGAATATTCCTATTAGATTCCATAAACTATCTAATCAAATCAATTTCTAACGCCCTACATTGCTTTGATTCCCACTCATAGCCCGACATCTTATTTTCGTTACATTCTCATCGACCTAAATGATGCTATTTGCAATAGTAAAAATATTATAAATCAACCTCTTATGTGATTGTAAATTTGGATTAAATTTTTGTTCAAATAATTAAGGATGGGAGCTTTCACCCCCATCCTTCACTTTTTTAGACATATCATCTTGCTTTTTATTCTCTTCTTACTATAACTAAGATGACTGTTTACCTTAATCTAATAGCAATGATATCCTCCCATTCATTGCCGGAAGATCAAACGCCTCTTCTATCAGACGGTCTCCACCAGGTCTCCGGAAAAGAATTTCACCAAGATCTCGTTCGGTCAGTACCATCTGCTCTTTTCCTCGTTGATCTTTAATATACACAATTTTTTTATTTTTATTCTCTGATTCCTCTCCTGAATTAGCAGGTAAGTTTGCATCAACTTCCGACATACTCAGATGTCCATTTTTAGAGGAAAATTCTATAATTTTTCCGTCAAATTCCTGGCGCACGAGAATCGAATATTTCAAGTCTCTCCTCCAATTACTCAGAAATTTTAAAATCTCAGAAATTGACAAAATTCTTATCATTCCATACACTTCAGAATGACTATTGGGATTATAAACCCTTTCCATTGTACCAACGGCACCGACCTGACCCTCTTGTGGGAAAACAGAACTGAACATTGGATTCCATACAGATTCTTTCCCACTATTATTTTCATATCCGTATTGATAAACCGTCAAGTTTCGCCCATCACCTGTAAGCAATACAGCTTCCCGAAGTTTGCACAATGAACCATAATTGATTGCAAAACGGCCATTCTCCTTTATCTCATTTTCAGATACAGAATATAGGCCTATGGCAGCGTACTCCCCGTCGCCATTCCGGCAAATAACAACTTTTCCACCCGACAAGATCGTTTCTTTCAGAAATACGCCAATCTGTTCCGGCGACTGAAAAAGAGATAGCCCCTTCTGCTTCTCTTCACATTCCAAGATGAAGCGAATTATGCCCTCATTAACTTTAGGCTCATCCAATGCTTCAATTCTATCGATAATCTCAATGGTCAATCCATCAAAATAACGTTTCTTAACCTCGAAAAGAGCATTCTCTTCATTCGAGATAGAGGTATGAAAATCTCTTTTGAAGTCATGTAGCGAGGTATAATGAAGCGCAGATCTGTAAAAGCCGTTTATAAAACCTCGGTCATTATAATACCTTCTAAGTCCTGAATTAGCGGGTATCAAGAACATGAATGCATATCCTTTCTGACGCATTTTTATTTCAATTTTTTGTATAAGATGCGTCATTATTCCCTCCCCTCTATTCTTGTAATATGTAGAAAGACCGCATAAATAAACACTATTTATGCTATAATTATTATTACCGAATGTATAAGGAATTGCCAATAGGCAGGCTATAATTCGCCCATCTCTCTCTTCATATTCCACATATTCGGGATCAAAATATGCATCAAAAACTAAGCGAATATATTCTTCTGAATCATGAAAAGTCTCTTTCCACAGATTCATCATCTGACGTTTCAATTCATTTCTTTCCATAAAAATATAACCATTTTTTCATATCTTTTGTTTTATTTTTCTTAACATTTGATATTTCAAAATAATGCACTTCTTTATTTAATTCTTTTTATTCCTTTCCGCTTCTTTTCACTGAAATCTAATCCTGTAAAAATTTTATACCCTTCTTTTTCAAACTTCCCTATTTATTAGTAAATTTGCATCATGGAAAAGAATATTAAAATCGATGGACTCGAACTAACATACGATGAAACTGGACCCGACGACGGGGCACCGGTCATCTTGATGCACGGTTGGGGTTGCAATTATACCACAGTGGCAAGTATTGCCAAGGCACTTAATTCAAAGTTGAAAGTTTATTCGCTCGACCTTCCCGGGCATGGCAAAAGCCAGGAACCCCCTGAACCATGGGGTATAGAGAAATTCACTCGGCTTATTGAGAGGTTTGCAGAAGAAATGAATATTAAAAATCCTATCCTGATCGGACATTCTTTTGGAGGCAGAATCTCTATCCTTATGGCTTCACGCAACAAAATCAACAAAGTGGTTTTAGTTGACTCAGCGGGCATCAAACCGCATCATTCCTTAAAATATTATTTAAAAGTGTATTCTTTTAAATCTGCTAAAAAGATTCTCCCCCTTATTTTGGGGAAGAAAAAAGGAGGAAAAATCATTGATGCATGGAGAGGAAAAGCCGGATCGGCCGACTATCGTCAGTCATCTCCCATGATGAGAGCCGTGATGAGTGTTTGTGTCAACGAAGACCTTAAAAAATATATGCCGGCCATAAAAGCTCCCACTCTTTTAATATGGGGGGAGAATGATACAGCCACTCCTTTATCCGACGCAAAAACAATGGAAAAACTTATTCCGGATGCGGGGCTGGTCAGTTTCCCGGAGTGCGGGCATTATTCCTTCCTTGACAATCCCGGTCAATTCAGGGCCGTGATACAATCCTTTCTCCTTAAAGATTAGACAACACTATAAAGATTAGATAACATAATTCTGCACTAAGGATTTGATAAAGCAATTTAACACTTTATTTCGACATTGTATATGACTCTTCTAATAATTATTTATGTAATTTGCGGAATATATATGATCCTGAATTTCAAATACGATATTCAGATGTTCCAGCAAAATAGCTACCGTATCCCCAGATATTGGAAATGGCTCAAACGTAATTTAGGCTCCACGTGGCGACTTTTCGACATAGCGTGTCTTTTCATGCTTTTCTCCACCTTGATTCCAGCCCAAGGCGCGGCGCTGATAGTGGCAATAATACTGATAGGAAAGATTTTTATAATAGCCAAAAGGAAATATAAGAAACCTCTTGTATTCACAAAAAGAGTATGGCGTCTTTATATCGTTACTGCCATCCTTTCGCTCGGAGCCTATCTTGCAGTCATCCTTGCTCCGGGAGTTGGATCCGAACAATACCCACGGTTTGTGATTGCTTTAGGACTTTTGCTTCTTATAACAATCTGCTCATTCATCCCCTTAATCATCGCCGACATCATCCTGATGCCTGTAGAGAAGATGATCAACCAAGGCTTCATCAACGATGCAAAAAAGATTCTCAGATCGATGCCCGACCTTAAGATCATAGGGATCACCGGTTCCTACGGCAAGACCAGCACAAAACACTATCTTCAAAGAGTGCTGTCAGAAAAATATGATGTGCTTATCACTCCAGGTTCCTATAACACTCCAATGGGAGTAGTCAGGACTGTGCGCGAATATCTTAAGCCCTATAATGAAGTTTTCATCTGTGAAATGGGAGCCAAACAGAAGAATGACATTAAGGAGATATGCGACATCGTTCACCCTCATTGCGGCATAATAACTGCCGTCGGTCCAATGCATCTTGAATCATTCAAGACCATCGAAAACGTTCAAGCCACAAAATTTGAACTTGCCGACGAACTCCCCTCAGATGGATTCATTGTTATAAATAACGACTTCGAATACTGCGCGAACCGCCCCGTTGATAATGTCAAGGCAATAAGATATGGAATCACCAACACCAAGGGATGTGACTATATCGCCACCGACATTCGTTACACACCCAACGGCACGGCTTTCGTCATAAAAGGGAAAGAAGGTTTCACTCTTGAAGTCGAAACGCGCCTCCTCGGCGAATGCAATGTTTCCGACCTCCTTGCCGCCGCCGTAATGGCAATCCGGATGGGCGTTGAGCCAAGTAAAATACAATATGCCATAAGTTCAATACAGCAAGTTGAGCACCGTTTAAGCATGAAGCAGACCCCCGGGGGCGTAACAATCATTGATGATGCATTCAACTCTAATCCCGCCGGATCGAAGATGGCAGTTGACGTGCTTGCACATTTCACCGGAGGCAAACGCATCATAGTGACTCCGGGAATGATTGAACTTGGGTCACAACAGGAGGAACTTAACGAGACTCTCGGACGCCAAATCGGAGAAAACCTTGACATAGCAATCATAGTGGGAGAATACAACCGTGATGCACTGGTAAAGGGCGTAAGAGCCTCTAACCTTGACGAAGCAAACCTCCATATAGTTGACACCTTCAACGATGCCCAGCGGGTGCTCTCAACAATCCTTAAGCCAGGAGACACCGTTTTATATGAGAATGACCTCCCCGACACATTTAAATAAAAGTCACAAGAAAATAAATAAAAGTCACCCCAAAAATGCAAAAGGAGTTTCCGAATATAAAGGAGACTCCTTTTGCATTGAAGTTGTTTAAACTTATTTTTTATTAACAATTGCGAGAGATTTTTGAGGTGATTTTGTCACTCGAAGAGGCAGCAACCTCGCGGTTGGTGCCGATGAGAGGGGCAAAAGCAACCAAAAAGATCCGCAAGGGTTAATAAAAGGATGTAAATATACTGCTTTTTAACATTCGTAAATTAGTTTAAACAACTTCAATGATAGAAATATACGATAGAATTACATTATATTGATATGGAAAACAAGGATATTGAAAATATTGATAACGATACTATGGAGAAACATGAGGAAAAAATGGAGCAGGAATCTCCGAAAGAGATCGCTGATTTAGGGGAGTTCGGCCTTATTGAGCGTCTTACTAAAGATTTTCCATTGAGAAATGAATCCACAAAGAAGGGAGTAGGCGATGATGCAGCAGTGCTTAGTTTCGGAAATAAAGAGGCGCTCGTAACCACCGACCTCCTTCTTGAAGGGATACATTTCGATTTGAGATATGTGCCATTGAAGCATCTCGGATATAAAGCCGCTGTGGTTAATTTCAGCGATGTCTATGCCATGAATGGCACCCCGAAGCAGATCACGGTTAGTCTCGGCATATCAAGCCGTTTCTCTTTGCAACACATTGAGGAGCTTTATTCCGGCATACGCCTTGCTTGCGAAATCTATGGTGTAGATCTTGTCGGAGGTGATACCTCAGCATCTGTGACGGGGCTCGTTATCAGCATAACTTGTCTTGGAGAGGCGGAAAAGGATGAAATAGTGTATCGTGACGGGGCGAAACCGACCGACTTAATCTGTGTCAGCGGCGACCTTGGAGCCGCTTATATGGGATTGCAGTTGCTTGAACGTGAGAACAGGGTGGCGGCTCAAAGTGGCAATCCTGATTTTCAGCCTGACTTTAGCGGGAAGGAATATATTCTGGAGCGTCAGTTGAAACCGGAGGCTCGCAAGGATATTGTCCGTGAACTTAAGGAGGCTGGTGTCAAACCAACTTCAATGATGGATGTAAGCGATGGACTCAGTTCAGAACTTTTGCATATATCTAAAGAGTCTCACACCGGTTGCCGCGTTTACGAGGAAAAGATTCCAATTGATTATCAAACCGCTGTAATGGCAGAGGAACTTAATATGAATCTTGTCACGACTGCCATGAATGGCGGGGAAGATTATGAACTTCTGTTTACTGTGCCTCTCACTGATCATGATAAAGTCAGCAAAATGAAAGGTGTCTCAGTGATAGGATATGTCACAAAACCGGAACTTGGATGTGCTATGGTGACGCGTGATGGCGCCGAAATTCCCATTATGGCGCAAGGATGGAATGCCTTTGTTAACAAATAATAAGGTTAAGAAAGAATCCTTTAAACGTTATTTAACAGAGATATTTCCCTGATTAGCGTAATTAATGCTACTTTTGCACTCTGAAAAGGCGATGATATAAATATAACCATATAATATACATAATAGTCAAAAACATAAAATGGAAGAGACACTTAATATAAGGGAATTAAACGATCTTATTGCTTCGAAGGCAGGTTTTCTTAGTCTGATCCGCAGCGGAATGGATCGTCGTATCGTGGGTCAGAAACACCTTGTTGACTCTTTGCTTATTGCATTGTTATGTAATGGGCATGTTTTGCTCGAAGGTGTGCCGGGACTTGCCAAGACCTTGGCTATAAAGACTCTTGCAAATCTCGTGAGTGCTAAGTACAGCCGTGTGCAGTTCACTCCCGATCTTCTGCCCGCCGATGTTATCGGAACGCTTATATACAGTGTAAAGAAAGAGACGTTTGAAGTTAAAAAAGGACCTATCTTTGCAAACTTTGTTCTTGCTGATGAAATTAACCGTGCCCCGGCAAAAGTGCAGAGTGCCCTTCTGGAAGCTATGCAGGAGCGTCAGGTCACTATCGGCGACGAAACGTTCTCCCTTCCTGAGCCATTCCTTGTCATGGCCACACAGAACCCTATCGAGCAGGAGGGTACATATCCTCTTCCTGAAGCGCAGGTGGACCGTTTCTTGCTTAAGGTTGTGATCGGTTACCCCACCAAAGAGGAGGAGAAGATTATTATTAGGCAGAACATTAAGGGTGAGCTTGACCCCGTAAAGCCGATGATCGACCCCAGGGAGATTCTTGAGGTTCAGAAGATCGTAGAGAAAATATATATTGATGAGAAGATAGAAAATTATATCGTTGATATCGTCTTTGCCACTCGCCAGCCTGCAAAATTCGGCCTGACCGACCTTCAGAGCATAATCTCTTTTGGTGCATCTCCCCGTGCTTCAATATCGCTTGCCAAGGCCGCGCGTGCCTATGCTTTCCTTCAGGGGAGGGGATATGTGATTCCGGAGGATGTAAGGTCGGTATGCCATGACGTGCTTCGCCATCGCATCGGATTGACTTATGAAGCGGAAGCTAACAACATCAGCACCGACGAAGTAATCACCGATATTTTGGATAAGGTTGTTGTTCCCTGATTTTTTATCGGTGGTCTCTTTGTGGAAATGAAGCTGAAAAGGCAGCTTCAAGGAATGACTTTCGCAAAGACGTTGTTTAAACAACCTCATTATTTAGCTATTGGAAATTAAAAGTTAATGGACGCTAACGAACTTCTGAAAAAAATTAGGAAGATAGAGATTAAGACCCGGGGTCTTAGTCAGAATATATTCGCAGGAGAGTATCACAGCGCTTTTAAGGGACGCGGCGTGATATTCTCTGAGGTGAGGGAATACCTGCCGGGCGATGATATTCGCGACATAGACTGGAATGTGACTGCTCGCCAGAATAAACCGTTTGTGAAGGTTTATGAGGAGGAGAGGGAGCTTACGGTTATGTTGTTGATCGACGTGAGCGGGAGCAGGGACTTCGGTGCGTGTGGAGAAAGCAAAAAGGAGAAGATGGCTGAAGTAGCCGCTACACTTGCATTCTCATCCATTACCAACAATGATAAGGTTGGCGTGATTTTTTTTAGCGACAAGATTGAAAAGTTCATCCCTCCTAAAAAAGGGCGAAAACATATCCTTCTCATCATTCGCGAAATCATCAATTTTGAGCCGGAAAGCAATGGAACTGATATAGACGTGGCACTGAAGTTTCTCACTAACGCGATAAAGAAACGTTGCACTGCATTCCTTATAAGCGATTTTATCGACGACCACGACTATTTCAAAAGCATGTCAATTGCTAATAAGAAACATGACCTGGCTGCTATTCAGGTTTATGACCGTCGTGACGCGGAGATGCCGGATGTCGGTTTGATCCGTGTGAGGGATATGGAGACCGGACTTGACCGTTGGATCGACACCTCATCTCGCAGTGTCCGCAAAGCCTATGCAAAAGGGTGGTATGACCGCCAACAGAGATTGGCTTCCACTGTAACCAAAAGTGGCGTGGATCTGGCGCAGGTTACAACTAATGAGGATTTCGTAAAGGCACTGCTCGGATTGTTCCGCAGAAGAGGAGTGAAATAAAAGTTAGGATTTCAATTTTTCTTATGAGTTCTCTGAAATATATTTTTATCACCATATTGGCGTGCCTTTTATCAGGGGTTGCATCTGCCTCGCCTGTGATAAAGGCTAAGCTTGACTCGGCCACAGTTGTGATGGGGTCTATAACTACGCTCCATCTTACCGTTGAGCAGGATCCGGGTGTAAAGGGCCATTTCCCTTTATTTAAGATTGCATACGAAAAAGGATATGCGGGTCTGTGCGGCGACAGTGTTGAGTTGAGGGCACCGATGAAAATCGACACCATAAAAAATAATAATTCACTCACTATCAAGTATGATGTGCCTGTTCAGAGTTTCGATTCAGGTTTCTATAAGTTGCCTGAATTGGAATTTGTTGCAGGTGTTGATACGTTCCGATCTAATAATGTAGTGTTAAAAGTATTGCCTGTGGCTAACGTTACGGCCGAAACGCCGATTGCAGACTATGCTAACGTTGCCGATCCTGAAAATCCTTCCATTTTTGACTCTCTCCCTGACTGGCTGATCAATTACTGGTGGATTTTTGTGATAGTCATAGGAATCGTTATTGCTTCTATATGGTTATGGAAAAGATATCGTGACACCGGCAGGATTCTTCCTAAAAAGCCTGAGCCCACTCCCTATGAGGTCGCCATTGCCGGCTTGCGTGGACTAAAGGAAAAGAAACTTTGGGAGAACGGCATGGAAAAAGAGTATTTCACCGAACTCACTGATATCTTGCGCATTTATCTTTACCGCAGATTTGGCATAAATGCTATGGAGATGACTTCACGTCAGATTCTTGCCGCTCTCTCCAGCAATAAGGAGACTAAAGATAAGAAACCTATGATTCGGCAGATTCTTGATATGGCTGATTTTGTTAAGTTTGCCAAGGTTCGTCCGCTCCCGGCAGATAATATCAAGTCTTTGGAAAATGCTATGACTTTCGTGGAACAGACAAACCCGCTGCCGCCGGAAGAAAAGACTGGAGAAGATGATGCAAAAAACGGGAATGGTGCCAGCGATAAGGATGCAGAGGCTATCCAATCAGCCGTTAAGGGGAATAAAGCAGAGAAAGGAGGTGAGAAATGAATTTTCTTCATCCAGGTCTTCTTTTCCTTCTTCTGTTATTGATACCGCTTGTGGCATGGCATATATGGAAGTGGAGGAATGCATCGCCATCAATGGGGATTTCCACTGTCAGGCCATTTGCAAGGGTTAAAAGTTCATGGAAGGTTTGGCTGATGCATATTTGCTTTATTCTTCAGTTGGTGGCTGTGGCGAGTGTGATAGTTGCATTGGCACGTCCTCAGACACACGATTCTGAAAGGTCTTCCAGAGTTGAGGGTACTGATATTGTCTTGTGTCTCGACATATCAAGCAGTATGCTTGCCACTGATCTTGCGCCCACGCGTTTTCAGGCGGCAAAGGATGTAGCCACCAAATTTGTTAATCAGCGGCCCGACGATAATATCGGTCTTGTCGTTTTCTCGGGAGAGTCTCTTTCGCTTATGCCTTTGACTGCGGATAGGACTGCGGTGATCAATGCCATTTCCAGTGTTGGAATGGGAGCGCTCAACGATGGAACTGCCATTGGCGACGGGCTTTCGAGTGCTATCAACCGTCTCGTTTCTGGCAAAGCGAAGTCTAAGAGCATTATCCTTCTTACCGATGGAACCAACAATGCCGGAGATGTGGCTCCTACAACTGCCGCGCAGATTGCCAAGCAGAAGGGGATTAAGGTCTATACTATCGGCGTCGGCACGAACGGCTCGATTAAGATAACCGATCCCTATGGTTTTTCCACCACTACGATGGAAACTAAAATTGATGAGCAGGCTCTCAAAAGCATAGCCGAACTTACTAAAGGTAAATATTTCCGTGCCACTGATTCTAAGATGCTCAGTGATATTTTTGCCGAGATCGATTCATTGGAAAAGACAACGTTGGATGTAAGCAAATATACCTTTACCGAAGAGAATTTCATGCCATGGATTCTTATTGCTCTGTGTGCACTTTCTCTTCGTTTGCTCATCCGATACACTGTGCTTCGACGTATTCCGTAAAGTTTTGAAAATTAGTTTAGAGATATATGTTTAGTTTTGCATATCCTCAATATTTGTTGCTTTTGCTCCTGGTGCCTTTTTTTGTGGTGCTTTATGTGTGGGCAAGATATATAAGAAGGAAACGGCTTCAAAAATTCGGTAAAAAGGATTCTATTATGCCGTTGATGCCTGACGTATCCCCTTACAAGCCCCCGGTGAAAATCACATTGGAGATGTGTGCTCTGGCGCTTATCGTGATATGTTTCGCGCGCCCCTGGGGTGGCATTAAGGATCAAAAAACAGAAAAGGAAGGTATTGAGGTCGTAATTGCTGTGGATGCAAGTAATTCAATGCTTGCTTCCGCCACGGCATCTGATGACGGCCCGGAAAGGATGCGCACTGCAAAGCTTATGCTTGAAAAGCTTATTAACAGGTTTGACAATGATAGGGTGGGACTGATAGTTTATGCCGGTTCTGCCTACACTCTTATTCCTGTTACAAATGACTATGTGTCGGCCAAGATGTTCCTAAATTCTATTGATCCCTCTCAGATTGCTGAGCAGGGAACCAACATCTCTGCCGCTATCGATATGGCCACAGCCTCTTACAGTGAAAACAAGAATATTGGCAAGGCACTTATCCTTATCACCGATGCTGAAGAACTCGATGACAAGGAGGGTGTGATGGATGCGGCTTCCGCCGCCGCCAAGAATGGCATTCAGGTTGACGTGATAGGGGTCGGCACACCTACCGGTGTAACTATTCCGGAAAATGGCTCTGTGATGTATGACCCCGAGACGGGTGAGCCTGTTCACACGGCTTTGAATGAAGAACTTGCTGCTGAAATTGCTAAGGCCGGAAAGGGGATATATGTGAACGCCGCCAATAGAGATGCGTTGAATGAACTCGACAAGCAATTGGATACCTTGAAAAAATCAAAATTCGAATCGAGCACTTATGCTCTTCATGACGAATTGTTCCCTATTTTCGCTTGGCTCGCGTTGGCTTTACTTGTGATTGATATTTTCATCCTCGATCGAAAGATTGGATGGCTTGACAAGATTACGTTCTTTAAAAAAGAGACAAAATGAGAGGGCATAACTATATAAAGGTATTTTTATTGATCGTTTCCTTTTCTGTTGCCTGCATCGCTTCCGCCCAGTCGGTAAGGCAGGAGAGACGATTGATTTCCGATGGCAATAAGCTCTATATTGAGCGAAAATATAAGGAGGCCGCTTCTCGATATAAGGAGGCTCTGAAGGTTAATGGCTCTTCTCCGGTGGCAAAATATAATTTGGGAATGGCCGAAATAAGACAGGTGTCCAATCCCAAAGATACTTCAGCACGCTCTGCGGATTTGCTTAACAGCGGTATCAAATATTTGTCGGAGGTGGCACAAATGGCAAAAGATAAACCGGGCCTTGCCTCAAAGGCTAATTATAATCTCGGCAATCTTGAGTTTAACCGCGAGAATTATGGGGAGGCAATAAATTTTTATAAGCAGTCTCTCAGAATTGATCCTAAAGATGAAAACGCGAGGAAGAATCTGAGGATCGCTCAGCTCAAACAGCAGCAGAATCAAGATAATAAGCAGGATAAGGATAATAAGGACCAGGAAAAAGACCAGAAAGATAAGGATAAGCAGGATCATAACAAGGATCAGCAAAATGATCAGAATAAAGATCAGGAAAACAAGCAGAATCAGGACCAGCAACCTCAAGATAAGAATATAAATAATCAGACAGCAAGTCAGATTTTGCAGGCTATAGACAATAAGGAGAGTCAGACACGTGCGCGTGTGAATCGTGCCAACAAGGGCGAAAAATCTGCTGCCGCAGGGCGAAGGATGAAAAGATGGTGACAATGACTGTATCTGAAAATAAATATCATAAAGGACTTCCGGCCATTTTCTTGGTCGGAACCTTGTTGTTTCTGTTCTTGTTTACATCTCCTGCTGAAGCTAAGAAGAGAGATGACATTTTTCTTACAGCCGAAATCAGCAATGCTTCTCCATATCCCGGCGAGGCTGTCATGCTCACTTATAAACTTTATTCAATAACCGGTGATATAGAGTATGCCAGAAGAGAGGATGATACCAATCTGGCGGGTGGCTCGGAGACATACTTCTCAAGGATTCAAACAGATTCAAGGGGGAGAAGGGAGAAAGTGGATGGGGAGGATTATTATGTTTTCCCTCTTGAAAAATATATATTGAGTGTTGACAAGAAGGGTAATTACTCCTATAAAGGTGGAAGCTTTAAGGTCGGTGTGAACTGGCCTGTTGTCTATGAAGATCCGTTTTGGGGCCGCAGGCGTGGTTACAAGACAGAGAATATATTTCTTGATGTGCCGCAGGTAAGCTTTAAAGTGAAACAACTTCCGGCTCCTCCGAAGGGATATAATGATGTGAATACGGTAGGGCAGTTTGAAATATCGACCTCGGTGCCTCCGGGTGAGATTATCTTAGATCAGCCTGCACGTGCGATAATAACACTTAAGGGGAGAGGCTTGTTGGGAGAAGAGGTTCTTCCGGAATATGCCGATGCTTTCCTCGGAGAAGACCTTAGGCTCAAATCGATGTCTGAAAACAGGAATGTTTATTTCGATGGTAAAAGTGTTGTGACGGAACTTACACTTGATTGTGAATTCATCCCTCTTGCAAAGGAGGTAGAGATTGGGTCTGTGAAGTTCAAATATTTTAATCCTGTCAGTGGTCGGTTTGAAGAGAAGTCA
>CAMWXH010000085.1 GCA_947178165.1 uncultured Porphyromonadaceae bacterium
ATGGTACTGCGAAAGCGGGAGAGTAGGTAATCGCCGCCTTGAGCGAGCCTGATCAGATGATCAGGCTCGCTTTTTTGTTTTTTTGTTTTGGGCGTTTTGGGCGGAATAGGCGATTTGGGCGGAATGGTCGGTTTCCTTGTGTAGGGTCGCGGCCTGCCGCGACAATATCAAAACGGGTAGGCGGAGTAGGCGATATAATCGGGTAGTTTATTGCAGTGTTCTCTTTTTTGCGTCAATTTTAAAGCAAAATAAATTTTCTCTCAGGGTAAATCCTTAATATTTAGATAAATAAAAAAAGATTAATTGTCTCCCGACAACTAATCCTCTAACCTTAAATCTAATACCATGAAAAACACGTTGCAAAGTTAGTGATTTATTTCGTAACAAAAAAATATTTTTGAGTTAAAAATCGGCAAAATTTGATTATTTTAATCTTTTTATGGTCGCAAATCGTAACAATTGCATCTTTTTTAAGATTTTTTTGATATTTGGCTTTATTTTGTGATGTTTTTTGGGTTTGTTAAGATTTATCATTAATTTTAGGGACAGATAACTTTTTTAGCCGAAGTTTATTCATTATGGAGCGTCTTTATCAATATCTTTGGAAACATTCAATGTTTGGACGTCAGATAATTCTTGACGATGGACGTGAAGTGAGCATAGTTCTTCCAGGGATTTTGAATGAAGATGCGGGTCCGGATTTTTCATCTGCCAAGATAAAGGTTGATGGAACGTTGTGGGTAGGGAATGTTGAGATTCATGTTAGAGCCACTGATTGGTATAAACATAATCATGATAAAGATCCGGCTTATGATGGAGTAATGTTGCATATAGTTGCAATTAACGACGGAGTTGTGAGGCGCAGTGACGGTTCTGCAATCCCCCAAGCGAGCGTCACCTTCCCTGTTGAATTTTTCTCGCTTTATGCTTCCCTTTCTGAGAATATCAAGGATGTGAGATGCGTTTCGCACCTTCAGTCCTTGTCTGCTCTTGTGATAGAGGATTGGCTTTCCACACTTGCCATTGAAAGGATGCAGCAGAAGTCGAGCAGAATCCTTGACATTTTTAAATCATGTGGCATGGATTGGGAGCGCACATGCTTTATCTCTTTTGCCAGAGCTTTGGGTTTCGGTCTGAACAGTGAACCGTTCGAGATGTTGGCAAGGTCTATTCCCTTGAATTTTCTTGCGCGTCATTCAGATAATCTCTTCCAGCTGGAAGCATTGCTGTTTGGTCAGGCAGGGATGCTTGACATGAGTTTTCATATATTTGATGAATATTATCAAGGGTTATGCCGGGAGTATTACTTCCTTGCCAAAAAATATAGCCTCCGGCCCATGAATAAAAGTCTGTGGAAATATTCAAAGACAAGGCCGGGAAATTTCCCTCATCGAAGGATTGCAATGCTGGCCAAATATCTCTATGGAGGATTTTCCCTGATGCGTTCCCTGCTTGAGACAAAAGGTGATGAGGATAAAGCCCGTGAACTCTTTTCCATTGATCTTGCGGGCTATTGGATTGATCATATTCAGTTTGGTGCTGAATCCGGGTCGGCTCCTGTCGCATTAAGCAAAGGGAGTGTGGATCTTTTGCTAATTAATCTGGTGGCTCCTTTGATCTATTCGCATTGCGCTTATGTGGGCGACCTGGAGGGAGCAGAGTGTTCTTTATCATTATGGATGACTCTCGACCCCGAGAGAAACACTTATATCAGGCAATGGCAGAGATCGGGCATACCATGCAAGGATGCTATGCAATCGCAGGCCCTGCTTCAGTTACGGAAGTGCTATTGCGACATGGGCAGATGTCTCGAATGCAGATTTGGCCACAGTTTGTTAAGAAATAGAATCAGGAAATGCCAATCGAAAGAGTAACCGGGATTGTAACCGATATTGTCCGGCATAACGACCGCCACAACATAGTCACGCTTTTTACAAGGAGTCGCGGACGTGTCTCATTTTTATCGCCTGCCGGAAGCGGCAAGGCGGGACGGGCAAGGAATGCACGGCTTCAGCTGCTCTCCATTGTGGAGAGCGATGTGAATTTCAGGGAAAGCAGGAATTTGCAGACCTTGGGCGCAATAAATTTGCACACGATTTGGAAGGATCTTTATTTCAACCCGGTGAAAGGAGCTGTTGTGATGTTCATTTCGGAATTCATAAACCGTTATCTTCGGGAATCCTCTCCTGAGCCATTGCTGTGGGACTACGTGTATCTCTCGCTTTCAAACCTTGACAGACGGAAAGGGGGAGTCGCCAATTTCCATTTGGCGTTTCTGATAGGTTTCCTTCATTTTGCCGGCATCACGCCTGATATAACAGGAATCGAGGAGGGAGACTATTTCGACATGCAGGCGGGAATGGCTGTTGCTGAACGTCCGTTGCATAAAAACTTCCTTTATCCATCGGAAACGAAGATGCTGCCAGCCTTGTTAAGGATGAATGTGAATAATGATCATCTTTTCAGGTTTAAATCCGGTGAGCGCAGGGAGACGCTGAGAAAAATACTGCAATATTATTCCATCCATTTTCCGGGTTTGTCGAACCTTAAATCACCTGAGATTTTAACAGAAGTATTTTCATGAAGGAAATAAAAAAGTCTACCTCTTTTCACAAAGAAATAGACCGAAACCTTAATCTTAATTTAATACTATGAAAAACACTCAGCAAAAATAGCTATTTTGTTTTAAATATCAGCTATAAAAAGTGAAAAGTTGTTGTTGGGTTAACAAATATTAACATAAAAAGAGAGGATTCGGCCTAAAAGACTGAATCCTCTTAATAAATTTCTTGACAAATTGATTATTTAATCTTTTTTCATCTGCGTGCAGAAAGAAAGATTTAGAATGTTTCCGCGCGCTGGAAGTGCTGGTAGGGATGGAAACAAGCGGGACATTTTTCAGGAGGAGTCACACCCTCATATATGTATCCGCAAACCAGGCATTGCCATTTGATCGGTTTGTCAGCTTTCCAAACCTTGCCGTCTTCGATTCTCTGACGGCAAACATCGAATCTCTCCTTGTGGTGATTCTCAATAGAAGCTATCGCGAGGAAACGGGAAGCAATTTCATCGAAGCCTTCCTCTTTAGCCACCTTGGCGGCGTTGGTGTACATTTCAACACCTTCAGTTTCCTCTTCAGAAGCGGCAACCTTAAGGTTCTGCTCTGTTGGGCCAAGAATGCCGGCATCAACCATCATGGCAGGAGCTTCGCAACCCTCTTCGGTCAGATATTTCAAGAAGATTTTGGCGTGGTGAAGCTCATTGGCCGCAGTCTCATTAAAAATATTGGCGTATTCATAATACATCTCTTTCTGTGCAGTCTGAGCAAAGAAAGTGTAGCGTGTATAAGCAGTGGATTCAGCAACGTAGGCCGCTGCAAGGTTTTTCTCGGTCTGTGTCCCTTTTAAGGATTTTGTGTCAGCCATAGTTATAATTAGTTTTATAGGTTTTATAATTTAATCTTTATAATCGTAACAATGTCGGTTTTCAATTGTTCAAAAAATATGTAACTTTGCATAACAAAAGAAGAGTTTCAATAATGGCAGAAAAAAAATTCAGAAGAAATCCGCATGCTCCCCGCATTCAAAGAGTGACGTCTGACCGTATTCTGGAATATGTGAACCAAGGAGATGCGGCAGAAGGATTGATGAATTTCATCTCCTCATGCCGGCCGGATTCAAAAAGAAACGATATAAAGAAATGGTTGCGTTTCGGTCATCTGATGATAAACGGCAATGTTGTCACGGCATTTGATGCCCCTGTGGAGCCGGGAGATGTGGTCAGGCTGAATGTGTCGCGCCCATTCACTCTTTTTCACCATCCGCGCATCGAATTGGTTTATGAAGACGAGGACGTGATTGTGATTAACAAGGGTTACGGCCTTCTTTCTGTGGGAGCGCAGAATTCAAAGAAAGAGGAAAATGCCTATGATATCATCCGTAACTACGTGAAGGAAGTTGATCCGCGCAATAAGCTCTTCATTGTTCACAGGCTCGACCGTGACACATCCGGACTTATGATGTTTGCTAAATCAGCCGAAGCTCAGGAAGTGTTGAGGCATAACTGGAATAACATGATCCTCGAAAGGCTCTATGTGGCCGTCCTCGAAGGTTATCTGGAACAAGACAGCGGTTTCGTAAAGAGCAGGCTGACGGAGAATTCGCAGTATGTGGTCTATTCCACGGACGATCCCGATGTCGGACGGATTGCGGTGACACATTATAAGGTGCTGGAACGTGGCAATAACCTCACTTTGGCTCAATTTTCGCTTGATACCGGAAGAAAGAACCAGATTCGTGTTCATGCCTCAGATCTTGGTCATCCCATCTCGGGAGATAAGAAGTATGGAGCTAAGGGAAGGCCTATTCACCGGCTGGCTCTTCATGCGCAGACCTTGAGATTCGCACACCCAATCACCCGGAAAGATATGTATTTTGAAACGCCTGTCCCGGTGAAGTTCAGAACAGCATTGAGGAGGCAGAAAGTTTAATCAAGGAATATTCAAGAGTTTAATCGCGGAATAAATCAGAAGAGTTCAGCATAATAAAATCAAATAAAAATGAAACTGGATACATCATCATATTATCCCAAATCTCCTTTAGATGATGAGGAAGCCGCAGGAGAGAATCAGACTGGCGGAAATAGCCTTTTTCCTGATAGCAAGGCTCCGGATTCTGACAAGGAAGCAATCGCTCCGGGCCCAGCGGAAAAGGTGGAGGAGAGGAGAGAGGAGCCACAACCCTCCGCACCAATTTATGATCCGGGAGAGGGAGAGAGGTTTATTGATAATCTCTCGACATTGTTGTCGTGGATTCTGGTTCCTTTGCTGATGCCTGTCTATGGGGTGATATTGGCATTCAATCTCTCAATCCTCGATTATATGCCGTTTGCCAATAAGCTCACGTTCACACTCATCACAGCTTCAATAAATGTTGCCCTTCCGGCTCTGCTTGTTGTGCTTCTAAAAAGAATGGGACTTGTGGAGGATTTAGGACTCAATGGACGGAAGGAACGATTCATTCCATATCTTATCACGATTATCGCAATGGCAGGCACCGGATGGTTCATGTGGACGAAGCATGCTCCCTTATGGTTTGTGATGTTTTTTGCAGGGGGCGCGGCGGCCGGAGTGATAAATATGATTATCAATTTCAAATGGAAGATAAGCGCTCACTCTGCCGCAATAGCGGGCATAGTGGCTCTTCTGATCAGGATAATGCATGAAGGGTCGGCACAGCCCTCTGTAATGGTATGGATTATTGTTTGGGTCGCCCTTTCAGGTCTTCTTGGATCGGCTCGGATATGGCTGGGACGCCACACTGTAGCGCAGGTTTTTACCGGATATGCTGTAGGATTCCTGAGTGTCTTTCTACTCACAATGATACGATAAGAGAAATGAGCAGATATAATTATAAAAGAAGGATAAGCAGAGAGGTCAAGGCAGGCGGAATAGGGATCGGCGGAGAGAACCCTATTAGAGTGCAATCAATGACCAATACTTCGACCAATAATATCGAAGGAAGCGCCGCACAGGCCCGAAGGATATATCAGGCCGGCGGGGAACTTGTGCGACTCACCACTCAAGGTGTTCGCGAGGCAGAATCGCTTGGGAAGATCAAGGAGAGCTTAAGGGCTTCGGGTTGCAACGTCCCTTTGTCGGCCGATGTGCATTTCAATCCTAAGGCCGCTTTCAAGGCAGCAGAGACAGCGGACAAAGTGAGGATAAACCCCGGTAACTTTGTTGATGCGGCACGCACATTCCGTAAGCTTGAATTCACTGACGAGGAATATGCTGATGAAATCAAGAAGATATCCGAGGTGCTTGTACCGTTCCTTGACGTTTGCCGAAGAAACAAGGTGTCAATTCGTCTTGGCGTAAATCACGGGTCTCTTTCCGACCGTATTATGAGTCGTTATGGCGACACGCCGGCCGGGATGGTTGAATCTGTGATGGAATTCTTGCGCATTTGCAGGGAAAATGCTTTCAATGATGTAGTAATTTCTATAAAGGCATCTAACACCTGTGTCATGACAGAGACTGTAAGATTGCTCGTCAAGGCGATGGATTCAGAAGGGATGGATTATCCATTGCATTTGGGAGTGACAGAGGCCGGAGATGCCGAGGATGGCAGAATAAAGAGTGCTCTTGGCATAGGCGCTTTGATGGCGGAAGGTTTAGGAGATACTATCAGGGTATCCTTGTCGGAGGATCCGGAGAATGAAATTCCGGTTGCGATGCTTTTACGTGATTATATCGCATCTCGTGAAGGTCATAAGCCGATAGCAGAGCCTGAATGCGTGTTGAAAGGGAATAGTCGCGACTTGCTTGGCAAGTTAAAGGGCTTTGAAGATAAGATTGTAGCTATGCATGCAGATCGTCCGGATGATATCTTTTTCTTATGTGATGCCTCGATGCCTGTTAAGAATCCGGAATTCAGCGGGCCCTTGACAATAAGGTCGCGCCATAAGAATGCTCCCGGAGAGATAATGTCATATATCGATCGTTTTGTCAATGCCGGCTACCGCAATCCGATGATAGTAAGCTTGCGTTATGAAGATGAGGATCTTGATGCGCTGAGGATAAAGGCTGCGGCAGATTTTGGAGTGATCCTTCTTAATGGATACGCGAGCGGCATAGAAATCGTTAATCCCCATTTTGATGATGATACGCTCGGCGAGCTTGAACTGGCAATTCTGCAAGCGGCAAGACTGAGGATGACGAAGACAGAATATATTGCTTGTCCCGGATGTGGACGAACGCTTTTTGATCTTCAGAAAACACTTAAAGAGGTGAAGGAGGCAACCTCCGGTTTAAAAGGATTGAAGATAGGGGTGATGGGATGTATTGTTAACGGTCCCGGTGAAATGGCTGATGCCGACTATGGCTATGTTGGCGCCGGCCCTGGAAGAGTGAGCCTGTATAAGGGGAAGGAATTGATATTAAAGAATATTCCCGCAGAAGAGGCTCTGCCGGAATTGTTGAAGTTAATTGAAAATGGAACTAAATAGAGTCTTTTCCCGGGGGCTTTTCAAATGAGTCGGTTTTGGCCTATCTGAGTTTGAGCATTCTTCCCGGCTGGAGAGGCTCATTGGTTGAAAGCATATTAAGGCGGCATAGAGATAGTATCGATATGCCGTTTTTGTTTGCCACAGAGGCCACCGTGTCGCCGGCCTTGACAACATAGGTTCTTTTTTGTGTGTTACGGGTTGCTTGCGGTTGGGAATTTAAAGAATTGCCATAGTTGGGATAAGGCTGGCCGAAATTCTGATTCCGTGCCATTGCATCGAGATCGATCAATGTGCGTCTTTGACGCGAGAAATTCCCCGGATCGGAGAAATCAAACATAGAGGCCGGATCAAGAGCGGTGCCGTTTACCCTTGTCTCGAAATGAAGGTGAGGGCCGGTGGAGTTGCCTGTGTTGCCCCCTAAAGCAATGGGATCTCCTGCATTCACAATCATCCCGCTTGTTACAAGCGAACGGCTCAGGTGGGCATATCGTGTTTCCATTCCATTGGCGTGCCGGAGGCATACGAAAAGGCCATAACCTCTCGGATCGAAAGACACACGCTCAACGGTGCCATCTATAGCGGCAACCACAGTATCGCCAATTTGAAGGCCTATGTCAATCCCCCGATGCATTCTGCCGAAAGAGGGACGATAACCGAATCTTGAGGTGACCATCCCGATGACCGGAAGTGTGGCGCTTCCGGGAATCAAATGACGATATGAATATCCGGAGCCATTTCCAGAATAATTTCCTCCGTAATAACTATTTCCTCCGTAATAATTATAGGAGTCTGAATAAGCATTATCAATATAATCTAAAGCACCGGAAACGACATCCCCCTCCATTGAGTTTATGAGTTTGTCGAATTCAATTTCTCCACTCATGCTTGAAAGAATCCCATCGAGAAGGTCGGCATTCAAAGGAGATGAAGATTGTGCTGAAATTTCCTTGCTTCCGAACGAGAGCAACACGCAAAAGCATATTGCGGATATGATATTAAAAAATTTTCTGTCTATATTCATTGTTTGCTTAGACAATTTCCTCCTCTTTCAGCTCCTCTTCTCTCAACTGACGTCGCAAGGGTTGGATAAAGAGAATCCATGCGCATGCGGCGATGAAAGCCAGGAAAATAAAGCCGACGATTATTAACACTTTTCGTGGAGCGACGGGTTTTACCGGTACTGTGGCCGGGTTAATCGTAGCATAAACCGGGGTCTCTTCCTGAACCTTGGCTTTCGCCATCTGGAGCTGTTGCGAAGTCTGGTTAAACATATTGAAGGCGAGGGTGGTCTCGTTTTCGAGACGGTCGCTCATAGTCTGGGCAGAGTGTAGTACAATCCCTTGATGTGTATCAAGGTAATTAGCATATTTCTGCTGTGCCTCATAATATTTCTGCTTTGCCTCTGCATTAAGCTTCTCTATATATTCAAGGTCTTGGCGAGCCTTATTTGTGCGATAGTCGGTTATGTATTCCTTCAATTGTTTTGCTACGGAATCGGCCAATATTGCGGATGCCATCGGATCCTGCATGCGCACGGAGATAGTCACGATGGAGGTCTTGACATCTACTGCCACGCTGAGCCTGCTGTTCAAGTCATTGACTAAAGAGTATTCTTTTTTAGAAATCACAAGAGGGTCTGTCCCTTCAACAGTTGCGGTTGTTATCTCTTCGTCATCCTTGTCTCCTCCTGTTAAAGCACCTAAAAGTTTGAAGGGAGCGCCTGTAATCGCACTCCACCAAGGGCTTTTGACATCGTTTTCCAGATATTCAGCCACTGTGAACTTACGAGTCTCCTCCTGGTCTGTGAGTTTCACATTCAGCAGCGAAAGAGAGAATGGCACTGATTTCACAATATCAGGATAGAGTTGGGGCGACACGGCGTCTGTGCCGGAGGAACCAAGATTTACCCCTGCCATGGCAGCCAAGGCACCAAGATTGCCGCTGGAGCCTTTATTGCCGTTGATTTCAGGAGCCAAAGTCACGCTTGTCTGATATTCTCTGGGTATGCTGAAAGCTATGATCACTCCTAATGCCAAGCCCACGAGGCACCAGATGAGAATCATTTTCTTTTTCTCAAGCAGTTTCTTAAAAATGACAATAAGGTCAATCTCCTTCTCTTCGTCGTTATTGTCAAAATTTTCTATGTTGTTTTCTTCCACCATATCGGTCTTTTTGCTAATATTTAGTGGTTTCCTGTCGATTCTAAATTATAGTGCTCTGCTCATCTATTACCTTCTGAAAAGCGAAGCCACAGTGGCTGCCATCGTTGCTACTGAACCGAAGCCGGATACAAAGGTTAGAATCTTTTCCCAGGAATTGTTGTTGGTTATTTCCTTAGAGGGAACTATGATTTGTGAACCGGGTTCTACAATAGTTTTCCGGCCCACTTTTGCAACCTGCCCGTTCATATATACGATGAAACATTTGTTCTTTTTCGCAGTGTTGCCATATCCTCCTGCCTGATTGATATAGTAGGATACTTTCTGTTTCGGCTCATACACAACAGTATTGGGATACATCACGTCGCCTGAGACTTTAACCGTGCTTTGGTATTCCGGAATGAACAGCAGGTCATTTTCCTGAAGGACCAGGTCATATTCCGAGCCTGGATTTGCCAATGCCATAGGAAGGTTGATCCCGACATTATACACGTCAGAGACAATTATCTTCGCTTTTGATATGGAGTCGGTTCCTTCTTGATTCTGCATGGCAAGCTTTAGGGCATTCTCACGAGCTTGCTTTTCGTCATCAGAGAGACGGCGTTTCAGGTATGCCCCTTTCAGGTAAGCCCCGTCAAGGATTCCGCCGGTGCGTTCCACCAATTCAGATAGCCTTTCATTTCGTTTCTGAAGGGTGTATGCTCCCGGGAAGAGCACCATGCCGTCAACATTCACCTCTTTCTGTGCCTGATAGCCCGGTGCGGAACGAACCACCACGCGGTCGTATGGCTCTAAGATAAATTCTTTAGCAGAATTGCTCTTATGTGCCAATCCCCCTGTAATCTCCACTGTGAAGATCTGTGCAAGCTGTTGAGTCTGGAAAGTGTCGGCAGGATGAACGATTCGTCGGGAGATATCCACTCTTGCCGTAGAAGCTCCCTCACGCAGTCCGCCGGCACGAAGAATTAGATCCTCCACAGAGGTATTCGCCGCATAGGAATAGCTGCCGGGCTGGGTCACCATGCCGCTGATGTTGAAGTCTCCTTTCTCCTCCATAGTCTGCACGCTTGCAATCTCGATGATATCATTCTTCTGCAATACGATATCCTGGGATGTGCCGTCGATAAGGCCTGCAAGATCAAAAGGAATCACTTCAAGAGTGAGGTCGGGTCCCTGACGGTAGAGGAGGGCGCGTCCCTTATAGGCATCTTCCGTCAATCCGTCAGCCATACGTATAAGATCGCCCAAAGTTGTGGTTTTCGAACCTAAGGCATATAATCCCGGTCTCATTACAGCGCCTTTGAGTTCAACGCGATTCGTGAAACGGTCTAACACGGTGCCGACCGTTACCACATCTCCATCTTTCAGTTTATAGGAACTGAATTCATCTTTGGAAATGTTGTAGAGCTCATTCTCCTCCCCATTCTGACGGGATAGACGCACCATGCCGGAATATGCGTCGCCGGAAAGGCCACCTGAATAATCAAGGAGAGAAGCTACGGTCTCCCCCGGCTTTATTTCGTAATACATCGGGCGTTTCACATTTCCCGAGATATTCACAATCTGTTCGTAGGGGGGGACGATGATTACGTCGCCTTCCTGAAGCTTAATGTTGCCGGTTTGTTTGCCATTGAAAAGGTAATCATAGATATCAACAGTCGCAACGCGCTTGCCATTTCGCAAAACAGAAATATTACGCATAGAACCGATGTTGTTGATTCCTCCGGCATTATACAGGGCGTGAAAAACGGTGGAGAAGGGTGAAAGCTGGAACGACCCCGGCTTGCTAACCTCACCCATAATATCAACAGATATAGAACGGACATCGCCCAAGTTGACGCTGATATCAGTCTGGTCGTTGATCACTCCTGCATATTTACGGGCGAAAAGGTTTCTGACATATTTGTTGGCTTCGTCTATGGTCTTTCCATTAAGATATACAGGACCGAGTCGAGAAATCATTATGCTTCCCTCAGGAGAAATTTTTTCACGCAAATGTTCTTCCGCCGCTCCCCAAACATCAATGATAACCTCATCGCCGGGCCCGAGACGGTAATTCTTGGGGGTGGCGAGATTTTTGTTAGGTTCGAATGTAAGGCCTCGTGAATTGAAGAGGTCGTGGCCATACACCTCGCGTGCAGTCTCCTCAGTTTTAGGGGCGTTGACATCAACCACGATATCTGTTTCTGCCACAGCCATCTCTGGCACGGCATCCCGACCGTTGTCTTTCAGCGCAGCACTTTGAGCCGGAGCCGGAGTGCCAATAGCCGATGTACCCTCTTTTGAGTATTTGCTTTTAATTCTCTTCACTTGGTCGGGAGTCACGCCTTTGGCCATAAGTTCCTGGCCGATCTGTTGTTCGGTTTTTCCGTTGGCCGACTGAGTGCGTATGTATCTTATAACTTCATCATCGGTCAAGGCTGCGGCAGTGAGGGCAATTACCAATAGACCGGCTGAAAAAATGCTTCGTAAATTCATTGCAATGAAAGTATTTTTTGATGAAAACATCTCCCGGAAAGAGACATAGGTCATTATAGTGTGCAAATTTAATAAAAATTGCTGGAATGATAAAATAGCCAATGGCAAAAGAGATTATTTGTGAGATAATTTAAAATGAACTAACTTTGCAATAAATATATGAAAAGAGTATTAATAAGGCTTCATCCCTGAATTAGTTTAAACTACTTAAATCTTGTTATCATAATGAAAAGTCAAAAGGAAGATATGCCACGATGGTATGCCCTTAAAACCTCGCGTCCTGTTGCTTTGGCAGATGCGCTTGAGGAGCGAGGTGTGGAGACATATCTTCCTATGGAGACTGTGAAAAAGCCGGATGGCACTCTGAAAAAGAAGCCATTGGTTCCCAAGTTGCTATTTATGCGGAATCTGGCAGATAAAGCATGCGAGATTGAAAGAGAAGCGCGAAGCGGGGAGAGCTCATTGTTCCCTTTCTGGATTTATCGATATAGAAATCATACAGATATTCAGCCGATTGGAGAAGCGGAATTCCGCCTGTTCCGCCTTTTGACAGCAGATGACTCGCTCAGATGCGAGATATACAGGAAAGAGGAGTTTAAGATAGGCGACCGCCTTCGTGTGACAGGGGGCCCTTTTGCCGGCTATGAAGGATATGCACGCCGGATTCGTAAAAATAAACATATCGTGGTGGAGATAGAAGGCCTGTGTGCTATTGCTCTGCCGTTCATACATCCCGACTTGCTTGAGAAAGTGTAAAATCTTGTCAAACTCCTCCTTATTTTTTGCCATTCGGTAAAAAAACACTATCTTTGCACGAAAACAGGATTCTGTTTAGATATCCCGCCGGAGCCCATGTATTTGGAGAAAGCGACGACCCGAAGCCTTTGAAGGGAAATTAAAGGCAGCCGGGCGGATATAATCTATATTTCTCAATCATCTCATCCTGATGGTTGGGAAGGATTTCTACATATTAAATAGATGGATATGGAATACACTCTGCATTTAAAATCTGAAGAAGATTATCATATTATAAAAAAAATACTAAAAGCTTTTGAAGGAGCGACTATTCAGCCAATGAATACGCATCGAACGCATTTGGAGAAGGCTTTAGAGGAGGCACGTAAAGGAGAAATAGTTGGACCGTTCTGCTCTGTAAAAGAGCTTATGGATGATCTCTTAAACTAAAATATTGCTTTTAGTTGATACCGGTACTCATTCTGACCTGTTTTAATTTTACAAAATTAAAATCGATGAAAAAATATAACATAGCGGTAGCCGGCACAGGCTATGTCGGCCTTTCGATCGCCACCCTGCTGGCCCAGCATA
>CAMWXH010000086.1 GCA_947178165.1 uncultured Porphyromonadaceae bacterium
ATTTTATGCTTGAGAATGATATAGCCGACATGGACTCCTTTAAAGACTATCTTGCGGAAGTTCGCTGAGAATTTGAGGATAATATTTTTGAATTGATATGAAAACACAAACTGAAATACTTTCAAAATTGCAGGAGCATCAAAGTCCGACTTCATCTAAATGGAAGGAAAATGCAGAGTGGAGAATTGCAAACAAGTCATGGCTTCGGTATTCGCAGAGAATAGCCATGATGATGCTTGATAGAATGGAGGAATTGGGATTAACCCAAAAATCAGTTGCAGAGAAAATGGGATGTTCTCAACAATACATATCGCGTGTATTGAAAGGCTCAGAGAATATGTCAATAGAGACAATATCAAAAATTGAGTCGGCATTGGGATTGAAGATTATGGAAATGTCATAAGTCTTCCATTGATTGTTTATTCAAGTCTCAAACGAATTCAAAGATACCGGGATGTGGGGAATATTCTGGTCAAGAACGGCAGGGTCTTGGAGAGCCGGGGCGACCGGTCGCTTGTTCCGTTCCGTTATCAGGGTCGTACGAGGACGCCGAGACCGGGCTGTACTACAACCGCTTCCGATATTACTCCCCCGAAATGGGAATGTACATATCCTCCGACCCCATCGGATTGGCCGGTAACAACCCTACGCTGTATGGGTACGTCGAAGATATCAATACATGTTTGGATATTTGGGGATTAGATGCTTTTGATATTGTTCCATATGGATGTAAAAATCAACCGAATCAAAATCACCATGCGATATTGGACGTTTGGGCAAGTTATAATGTTGATGATTATGTTTCTCGTGCTTCCCACAATACGACAATTGAATTAACAAAACCACAACATGATGCAACAAAAAAAGTTTATAGCGATTGGCTTGAGGAAAAAACAGGTAGAAGAGTCGGTGGAAAAATAGATTGGACAAAAATATCCCCTCAAGAAATTTTTAATTTATCTGAAAGAATGTTTGATGCCGCTCGCGTTCCTCAAAGTGCAAGAGACAATTATTATCGTGAGTTTAATATATATATATACAACATGTGCAAAGTAACAATCTATGAAATATTAAAAAATCTGTGATAATCCAGATTGCAAAATAACACCTAAAGAAAGTGTATTATCCATTGATTATATACTTCCGGATGATTTATTATTTTATTTTGAAAGATATAATGGAATTTTGTTTTATCCTCAATGTATATATCCTATAAAAATCGTAGGATTTACAGATTTTCATCAAGCAAATCCAATTATCGTAGGAGACACCATAGAAGATGATATATCAAATAATTGGTATATTAAAATAATTGGTATATTATAGGATATGGTGATAATTCGCAATATATAACTATAGATTTATCTCCAGATAGATTTGGTTGGTGCTATGACAGTAACTGGGATAGACATGGTGTTCCAGGTTCAAATCCTATAATAGCTTATTCCTTTACTGAATTATTATATAATATTTACAAGGCAAATGGCAAAAATTATTATTGGCTCATGAAGGAATTTGAGAGTAAAGGTGATGCATATGACAATATTTAATTAGAAACTTTTTTTGTTTTATAATCATAAATTTCATGTTGCTTTGTGACAGTCATATGACGATGGTAGTAGGGATTGACGTTCACGTTACGACGTCCCCCCTTCAACCCGCTCCACCCCTACATAGGGATGATCTTCGGGATTTTCAGCCATAAGTGGTAACCTATAGACGATCAAATCTCGCCAAGTTTTCAGTTTGTTTCCAAGTAGTATTGACAATGGCATCGAAAATAATAGCTGTCCATCATAATTTATTAACTTTGTATTTGAAATGCTGCTCGAACCCACTACTTAACAAGATTATAATATGTTCCGATGGCTACCCATCATATTGATGATAGGTTGTTGCGCGGCGATTGCCGGGCAACGGACTTACTATGTGTCATACCGGAAGGACGATGAATTGACTCATCGAATATATCTTCAGGGAGACACGTTTGGTCTGGAGATTAAAGGTGGTGGACTTATGCCGACTACTGTTTCAGAGAGAAAAATCAGGCGGATTTCAGATGATATGTTTACACTCGTCGAAAGCATGGAGGATTGTAGCGGGGACAAAGGTGTCTGGATTGACAGAATGGCTGAATACGATTTTTACGGCAAGACTTTCCGACAGGAGGATTCTCAACTTATAGATATGTCCACTGATCGCCCTTACGTTAATGAAGACACGATCAACAGCATTTTAGGTGATTTTCCATTGCTTATCATCCATGATGGAAAACGAATATCTTGGCAAACGGCAGATTCAATTCATCAGAAGGAAGGAAAGAGACTAAAATACGCCACCATGTCAGGAGAAAAAGCCTACAAAACCTTTGGACCGGCAGGGATAAAAGGGGCAATCATAATGAAATCGAAGAAATAATTCAGAACTCAAAACCTTCATCGCCATAGTAAATGCGATAGATGACGGTCATTTCTTTGTCTTAATGCCACGCATAAGCTCATTTGGAGACACTGACTCCATTTTGGCGAAACCTACGAGCTTCTTCCCCAGATCCTTGAAAGACCCTCCAACTAAGTAAACAGACTCATCGATAATCAGGAACCGGTCATGCACATTCTGATAGTACCTTACTTCTATGGATGGATATTGAGCGTCATGGCGCTTAATATCATCCTTAATACTTTTATTCTTATCAGAAGTGTACACAACAGCCGAGACACCTGAAGCCCGTTTGTCAAGCTGCTTCAAGGAAGAATAGTCCGTGTAGTTATCTATAAGGATTATCCTGTTTCTGGCACTTTCGATAAGATCACAGATAAAGACATAAGCATCAAAGATTCGACCGTCAAAAAGAATACCATGCAAAGGTTGATGATTGCCATTATCAAGACGAGTCAGCACTTCATCAATCTTCCTGTCGGTTTCAGACAAGTGACTGTTCATCAAAAGATGATTATGCTCCAAAGTTTCTATACGACTAAATAAATGGGCGTTGTTCATTACGAAACTCCGCATTGCCGTGAAAGCACGCATAATTCGGATGTTTACATCTATCGCAGTTTTAGAGCGGAGTACGCTACTTAACATCGCCACTCCATTTTCTGTAAAAACGAATGGCAATTTGCGAGTACCACCCCAGTTGTTAGTACCTGTTTCTTGTTGCTTATGATCTACTATGTTCTCATTTAGGGCTGGATTTTGCAATCTTAAACTTGAAATCACAATTTGTGATTTCAAGTTTTCCGGATTATCTTTCGTGGTCGCATTTTGCGACATCAAGTTTCCAACATCTTCTTTGGTGAGCTGGAACATGAAGTCTTCTGGAAACCGATCGATATTTCTTTTTACTGCTTGATTAAGCACTCGTGTTTCAACCCCATAAAGCCGTGCCAGATCACTGTCGAGCATTACCTGTTGACCGCGAATAATATGAATGAGATTTTCAATAGGCATCAGACCGGAATCAGTAGATTCCGACAAAGGAGCGGAAGGGAGCGGGTTGTTTGCTTTCATTTATACCAAAGTCGGGACATACCTCATGCAGACCATCTTCCACAACTCCGACACCACCCCCTACGAGATAGTACCGTAAAGCGAAGATCAAAGGAGGCAAAAATCAATATCATCATACCTCTTGGAAGAGAAATGTGTCATCACCGCCTTTCGTCTTTCCTTTGTATAGACAAATTTGGGAGGCCAAAACATCCATAAAAGAAATAAAAGCACCAACAGACCAAAAATAGGGAAGATGAATCTATCTGACAAATAATCCTTTAACAGGAGCAGTAAGGGGACTTGTTTGATTCCGTAAATAGGTTCAATGGAAATATTTAAGTTCGATGAGCCAGTTGTCCGCTATACGACGTCTTAATTTAATATAGGCTATTCCCTCTTCCCTCTCATTTGCTTTTGTACGGATGTCATAATACAGACTGTCAAGATCACCGTCAGTCACAAAGACAGTGGAGGGTTTATCCTCCATATAACCTATTTCGCTTTTTAATGCCAATGAGTCGATTGGGTCAGAGCAATATATAAACGACTTTGAAATCGAAGGTCCGATAGAAAGGCCGTCGTTATAGCAATCGAAAGTGAATTCGATGGGGGGAGAGACAGTTTTACCGGCACCTGTATAGAAGTATCCGAAGTGTATCTGCTGGCATTCTATTTCCCGTAAAAGACTGTCAATCTTTGAGGCTCGTTCTTCTCCGAAATAAGATCTGCACTCAGCCACGTCGGACCAGTAACCATGATATTGGGATGAATAATATTTTTTATTCATCGAATCAAAGCCCTCCCATGAAGGGAACGCCTGAAGAAGCTGCACCATTTCATTGAAGGTCGCTTCCTTTGCATGGAAAGTGTTTATCATCTCTTCATCTGAAGGAAGGTCATTGCCGAGAATGCCGCAACCGATACACAGCACTCCTAAGAATGATACCATCCCAAGATGCTTTATTCTATTCCGAAATATGCTTGTCATCCTGCTAATGTTTATGGAGGTTGCCGATTGTTAATGCAAATTTAGTTATTTTTCATTGATAATCGGGGTATTATGCGCAAAATTCGGCTTCGTATCATGTTATATGTGCCAAAAACTTAGATGCGCAGTAGTTTATGACCCATGACATTTTGAGGGTAATTGGAAGCGAGTGGTGTCTATTCTGATATAATTGTTTTTCCGGAGGTATCGAATCTCTTCAGGGCTTAGTTCAGGAATGACCGGTTCTTTAGTTATGTCATGAGGCCGATGGGCTATATAAATGTTTAACACGATGAAAGCAAACAATAGGGGGAGCAAAAATATTGCAAAAGTTGTGACTCTGCTGTGCTCACGTGATGCGAAGTGATTCATCACAGCCTTTTGCCTTTCAGGAGTATAGACCAACTTATTTAGCCAAAAATCCCACAATAGAAAGGGAGCGACGAAGATCACCACTAAGATGAATTTATTCACTATGTGAGCATATTCTATCAGAATATGCATAAGGGGAATGGCAATTAACACAAGATAGTAAGTAAAGAACATTGATGCTCCATCCATCCTGTCTCCCGGGAAACGTTCTTGCTGTTTCTCTCCGAGCCACCAGAGGTAGTCGAAGAAATAGACACGATGTTTTCTCCGTTTCTTCATTTTCTCTGTTTAAGATACGTTTAATCCATTGATAATGCAAAGTTAGCGATTTTCATTTACAATAGCGTTATCAAGCAAAACAAAGAGTCGTCTGTAATTGGGTTAAGTGTTATTGTTTAAATAAAAGACGGTGTATCAAAATCCAAAAATTTGACACACCGTCTTTTAAATATAGATATTCTTTTAATGGGAAAGCATTATCTCTTCTTATCCCTTTTCTTTTCTACTTTCTTTGCGTCCTTCTCAATCTTTTTTGCCTCTTTTACAACAGCTTTTTCACTTTTCTCGATGTCTAACTTTCCGGTATTAACCATTCTGTCAGCTCTTCTCTCGAATTTCTGAAAACCATCCTTCATTGATGGGTGACGACCCGGGAGCTGGTTAACATAGAAGTTCTGAAGGAATTGCACATACTGTTCTCCCGAAAGGATTTTCTGCAAGTCATCAAGATATTTTGTGCGCAGATTCTTTTCATTCTCACGGAAATTGAATTTCGCCTTGTCTTTGTTCTCTTTCAGATCAGCCCTCATCTCAGCACGAGATGCCTTCATAGCGTTGTCAAGATCCTGAATCTTCACTTTCTGTTCCTCAGTGAGGTTAAGGCCTTCAAACTGGCATGCATTATCACAGTTTTTTGTCCTATCTAATTTTCTGGCTGGCTTCCCTTTGCAGTCAGCTTGCTTGCAGTCGGATTTTTTGCATGCTTCTTTGCTGCAATCTTTCCCCTTGCAGTCTTTCTTATCACATAACTCCTTTTTGCAATTGTCTTTATCAGGACATGAAGCTTCGTTAGGGCATTGAGAGGCGGCGTTGCCGGCAAAGGCTGCCATCATAAGGAATGCGAATCCAAGAATTGATTTCTTCATTTTCATTATAAAATTTATTAGATTAATATTGAAGTCGTTTCAACTATTGACGCAAAAAACCGTATGATAGTTTAAAATGGCTGCCATCGATTAACTTTTCTTAACAAGAAAGAAGGTCTTTATAAAGGAAGTGAAATGAACGAAATGTTTTAAAAATATGTTTTATAACATAAAATATGGCTGTTTATTGATAATTTTTTATTAACTTTGCAGCGATTTCATCGTTCTTCTCTTACTTGAAAAGAAAATCGATGAAGGAAGATAGCTTCATTTTGAGGAAGTGATCAGTGCTTGAAGCGTTTCACTTCATCCACTCCGGGGATGGCCGTAATATGGGTAATAATCCTTTGAAGCTCATCATAGGAATGAACCCCGAATGATATACGGCAAGTGACGATGGAATCGACGGTATCGGTATGAATGGAATCAATTGAAAGATTGCAAGTGTTCGACACACAGTCAACGATATCGATGAAAAGGTGGTAGCGGTCCACAGCCCGGATTTCAACGGTGACAGGATAGAGGGTTTTCCCTTCCTTGTAATCTACAGACACAATGCTGTCTCCTTGCTGTGATGCCAGACGTATAGCCTCGTGGCAATTGCGTTTATGGAGGGTGATCTCGCCATTGCTCCCTTTGAAGCCGATAACCTCTTCACCCGGGATAGGATTGCAGATGGGGCAACGTTGAAACTCCTCTTTCTCCCGTGAACTCAGCCAGGCGTTGATATTTTTCCTTGCCTTGTAGGTCACGGCATGTTTGAGCCATTCGGGTTCGGGATGAGAAGTGGGGGAGTCGAACACGGTCACAACATCTCCTCGATGAAGCTGAGTCTTGATTGAAGCCAGCTGATTGTTGATCCGTGCGTATTGGGCATGCAGCCCAAGGTCGGTGTGAACCTCGAAAGCGAAATCAATCACGGTTGATTTTTGAGGCAAGACGATAGGCTTGCCGTTGGGAGTGAAAGTCATGATGTCGTCATTATAGAATGAAGTCACGACATTCTCGATGAAGTTAGTTCCGTCCTGGCCCTGCTGGGCAATATCGCGGAGGATGTTGCGGAACTTCTCGATCCACTTCCTTACGCTGCTTTCGGAATCATCTTCCGCCATGCAGCCGACCCTTGAATCGCGGGCCATGCGCTCGCTCGAAATGTGAACCTCCTGCCATCGGCCGAAATCGGCCATGAGCTTGAGATGGAAACTGCGATAACCGTTCTCCTTTGGAGAATCAATATAATTGGAGATCCCTCCCGGCTTCTCTTTGAAACGGTCGGTGAGGATGGCGTAAATGCGGAGCGTCATCTCCTTTTCAGAAGTCCCGTCAGTCGGGGTCGGGAAAACAATCTCGATGAAATGACGGTATTTCAAATGATTGAAATCGTCGCCATATTTCTGCATCTTGCGGTAGAGACTGTAAGGACGGCGATAATCAACAGAGACTTGAGCCTTGATATTGTTATCAGCAAGAATTTTACGGATTTCATCCATAAATTTCTCAATCTTCTGGGTGTTGCTGTTGCGATCCATTGAAATAAGGGAATCGATTTCAGCATATTCATGCGGGCAGCGGAACCTTAAAGAAAGGTTTTCAAGCTCAGTCTTGACATGATATAGGCCCAGCCGATTGGCCAAGGGCGCATAGAAATAGTCGGTTTCGCCGGCAATTTTCATCTGCTTGTCGGGCCGCATTGATGACAGCGTCCGCATATTGTGGAGGCGGTCGGCCAATTTTACAAGAAGGGCGCGGATGTCATACTGCACAGAGTTAAGCATCTGGCGGTAATTGTCAACCTGCTTGGAGACTGCATATTTCTCTTTCTTCTGCTTGGTCACCACGCGCACAAGGAACGCCACGTCATCTCCAAAACGCGATTTGATGTCATCAATGGTGTAGGGAGTATCCTCCACCACGTCGTGCAAGAAGGCGGCAATTATTGAATTGGCATCCAGATTCAGTTCTCGCGCGCAGATATCGGCAACAGCTATCGGATGCAGGATGTAAGGTTCGCCGGTTTTCCGCTTCTGTGGGGCATGTGCCTCACGGGCCAGTTCAAAAGCCTGCTTGATACGGTTCAGGTCACCCTCGGATACCCTCGGGGCAATGGAGCGGAACACTTTTTCTGCTCGCTCGTTGATGATGCAATCGTAATTGATAGCCATGACGGTTAATTTAGAAATTATGAAGAAAGATAAATCCAAAATTATTAAAAAATATTGAAACTGCAATAAGTTTGGGATTACAATTTTTTGAGCTGCTGTTATAAAAAGTGTCTTTTTATTAATTCAGTAGCCCGTGCAACAGGATGTATTAAATTGTTTTGATTTGTTTTAGGTTTCTTAACATCCTGATTTTTAACCAGAGCGAACCCGTTTCGCTTCTAAAGTGTTTTAATGGTGATGAAAAAGTTATCAACATTGTTATTAGTTCTGCTTGCAATCGTCTTGCCTCTTGCAACGTGGCTTCCCGGTTACGGAAACGCCGCCACCAAACAGGAAAAGATAGAAAAGCAAGTCGAGAACGTCTCCTCTTTCGAGCAGGCAGTGCAGATAATCAAGAAGTATGAGGGTCTGCATTCGCCGAAGCATTGGCCTCTCATAGGCTACGGGCATCTGGTGATGCCGGGGGAGAAGTACAGTCGCAGCCGGACCCTTTCGGAGAAAGAGGCCGAGGCGCTGCTTAGAAAAGATCTTTTGAAAAATTGCGCTGTCTTCAGAGAATACGGAAAAGATTCACTCCTTTTAGGCGTGCTTGCATACAATATTGGTTCTGGCGCAACGTTAAAATCATCGGTTGCTAAAAAACTGAAGAGCGGCAACCGCGACATTAAGGAGAATTATCTTGCTCATTGCCGTTATAAAGGAAAAACCCTTTCGGGTCTGAAAAAAAGGAGAACTGAAGAGTTTGAAGCCCTTTACATAAAAGACGGCAATGCGGAGGAGATGGCATTGGAAATAGACACCGCTTCCTCTTCCAACACTGCAATGACACAGTCCGGGAATAATCAGGGCACAAAAAGTGTCAACGGCCTGTTTGCATCGATATTATCCCCGGTGCGCCTGATGATAGGAGCACTGTCAAATCCTTTCCGTCTCGCTTCCTGGGGAATGCCCGAACGGCAGGATCTCATTCCAGTCCTTAACCAGTCAGTAACCAATTCACTATGCGTATCATCTATTTGACCTTAATCACCTTTATCGCCACTGGAACGGTGCTTTGCAGCTGCGGAAGCAAGTCTTCCACATCGATGGCTTCTGACTCTGCAGTAGTCAATGATTCGCTCCCGGTGGATGTGACCGATATTGTAAAAGCCGTTGCCAACAACGACAGCGTTAGCTTCTCATCGCATGTTAATTATCCTCTTGAACGTCCGTATCCGTTGAAGGATATACAGAACGAGAAGGAGATGAAGGCTTACTATCCGGTTCTGATGGATGATTCATTGCGCAATGTTCTTGCAAAGTCCTCATCTTCGGAATGGAGTGAAGCTGGCTGGAGAGGCTGGACTGTAAAGGATGGGCAATATCTCTGGATCGACGGCGATGTGTATGCCGTGAATTATATCTCTTCACGAGAAAAGACAATGAAAGACAGTCTCGTGAGGCGAGAGAAAGCTTCCCTGCCCGCCAACATTCGTGCAGGCTGGACGCCTGAATGGGTTATGGAGGATATTGCAGAGGGAACGGTCTATAGAATTGATGCCGATTCAATTTCTATAGCCTCAGCTCAGTCTGACAGGATAGGCGACGGCACTTACCGTCTCGCTGTCTATCAGCGGGGAGGCGATCTGCGCAGGCACCCCGAAAGGATCCTTCGCGGAAAGCGTAAGATAGAAGGGACAGCCGGAAGCGTGTTCTATTATTTCAGCGAATCTCCGATGAAGGAGATGAATGATAGCGTGGAATATGTGATAGAGATCTATTCCGCTGAGACCGGGGCTCCTCGTCTGTATCATCGCGAAAAGAAAAGAGATATTCCCGGGCAGAAGGTAAAGAAAGCGGCAAAGGATCCGTCTGTTGCACGCGACACTGTCGTTGACCACGACCTTAAGAAGATTTACTGGCTCGACAGGGTTAATGATGTCGCGAGGAAAGACTCGCTGAAAAGCTGAGAAGATGTGAATTTTAATTCATTGAAAAGAATAGAGAAGGCGTCAGGATTCCAATCCTGACGCCTTCTTGTCATTATGCCTCCATAATGTTAGCTTATGGCTTGGTCATCTCTCTCAATGCTTTTGCAAGCTGATCGGGGCAGGAAGTGGCTTTGGCGCCACATTTCAGGCCGTCAAGTCTTTTGATCACTTCCTCCGGAGCCAACCCTTTTACAAGTGCTCCGATGCCCTGCAAGTTTCCATTGCAGCCACCGGTGAATCTTACATCCCCAATCACCTCCTTGCCGTTTTCTATCACGGTTTCAATCTCTATAAGCTTTGAGCATGTGCCCTGAGTCTGATATTGATATTTCATAAATTAGAATAATCAAATTAAAAAGCAGGTGCAAAGATAAGCAATAATTTTGAAGTTCGAAGATGAAAATTTGTTTACATTCCGAAAAACGATTAATTTTGCATCACTCATCAGAGGGTCGGTAATCGGAATTACAACGGCTGGATAAGATGTCGGGTGCGCCCGGTAAGTCTTATCCGGCTGTTTTTTTATGTTTAAATCAATCATTATGCAACAAATGGATAAAACCGGGCTGGATTATGCCAAAGGAAGGATAGGAAAACTGTTCAGACAGATTTTCTTCCCCACATTGCTGGGAATGATGTTTACTGCGCTCATCACGATAGTTGACGGCATATTTGTGGGAAAGGGTGTGGGACCAGACGGAATAGCGGCAGTAAATATAATAGCTCCGCTCTACATGGTATCGACAGGAATAGGGTTAATGCTCGGAATTGGAGCCTCAGTCAAGGCTGTTCTGATCTTTCCTTGTGGAATGGGAGTTAAGGGAGCTGCTATCGCCACGGCTGGAAGCATAGCAGTGGGCGGAGTGATGGCGTTGGTCTATTTCCGTTTTTCATACGTCTTGAAACTCGTGGCCGACATGCAAGATTATTGCAAGAACCTGAGCAGGGTTATTGCCATTGGTTCCTCAGCATTCGTCACAGAAATAGCAATGTCAGTAATGATGCTCACCGGGAATTTCGTATTCATGAGATATTTCGGAGATGCCGGAGTGGCGGCTTATAGCATAGCCTGCTATCTCTTCCCCTTGATGTTCATGATGAGTAATGCGGTGGCCCAATCAGCCCAGCCTATCATAAGCTATAATAAGGGGATTGGGGCTGCTGATAGGGTAGAGGGCGCATTCCTTCTCAGCAAAAGGGTTGCGCTCCTGTGTGGAACCATTGTAACGGTTGGGATATTCACGTTTTCCGGCAATCTAATATCTATGTTCATACCGCTCGCCTCAGAAGCGGGAGAGATAGCGTCAAAAGGTTTGCCGATCTATTCCATCTGCTCCATCTTTTTTGCGCTCAATATTGCCTATATAGGATATTATCAGAGCATAGGCAAGGCATTGCGAGCTATGGTGCTCACCTTGTTAAGAGGTGCAATTTTCCTTGTGCCATTATTTTTCATCCTTCCGTCCGTTTTCCCAAGTTGGGGAATGTGGGCGGCTATCCCAGCCTCGGAATTGCTCACATATTTAGTTATCGTGGCAACTGTAAAGAAAAACAGATGAATTAATATGAAAGATTGCCAGATTCAAGAGTGTTTCACGTGAGTTTATTCTCAAAACAGGTGCAATGTTTAACCAGATTACAAAAAACTTGATGGATAATTTGGAAAAATAAAAAGTTATTATTATATTTGCAAAAATATTGCTTCGAAGAAAAAGCAAATCGGGGCTGACTGGCTTTGACAGCGTGTAGAAGCGATAAGTAAGCATGCAGAGCTTTGGTGTTCAAGCTCTATAATCGCAAGAGCATCGACCTATAATTGGCGAAAATAACAATTACGCTCTCGCTGCGTGATCTGAAGTACAGTAGGATCCCTTTATTCGCCTCAAAGTGAGGTGAACGAGACATCTCCCCATTGCCCCGTTCCGAGACGTTTGGACAAGGAGGTGCAGAGAAATTCGGAAATAGGATGCATGGAGTTCCGACGTGCGTCCGAAATTAAGGGACTAAGGATACCATTGGTAGTCGTGAGCCTGTGGTGTCTCGAAAACCAAATCAATGACTAAGCATGTAGAAAGCCTATTGATTCCGCGTTTGGACGAGGGTTCAATCCCCTCCAGCTCCACAACGATCTGCTGATATTCAATAATTTATAAAAGAATAATCAGGAAGTAGGACATAAATGAAGAAAGGAATGTCTTTGTTGAGGCGTTTCCTTTCTTCATTTTGTGTTGTTTACGGAAATTATTCATTATAAGGCGAAGGCAAAAGAATAGACGCACGTCTTCAATTACGAGCAAGCAAGGCTTCCTTAGTAGATGGTACAGCGATAAATTGGAGCGTAGAGTCCGCGCCGGTGAAAACGAATGACAGCATATTAGCACTGAAAACTCACTGAAAAAGACTAATTTTGCAGAATGGAACCGAAAGAGATAATCGATTATTGTGAGAAAAACTTCCCGGACATCAGTATTGTGGAGAGCTGGGGAGAAACAGGTGTATTCTATAGTCCGCAGAATAAATTCAAAAGAGGGGTATATATCTTGACCATCAAAGAAAAGGATGGGGATAATGATAAGTCATCCAATCTTGACAGACATGGCGTTTACCGTTTGAACATAGGAGTGAGTAGGAATACGTTCCTGAAACATTTTGCCGAGATACCGGCGAGACCGTCGAAAGGAGGAGTAATAGATATGGATTGTGATTTTACACTGACGGGAGTTCTTATGCCTCATCCTGTATATGGATGGATGAGTTGGGTGTGCATTTTGAATCCTACTGTTGAATATTTCAATTCTTCCTTGAAAGA
>CAMWXH010000087.1 GCA_947178165.1 uncultured Porphyromonadaceae bacterium
AATCTATTTGGTTTGTTAGATATGAAGTAATCATTATCATGTAAATATTCACAGGAAACATCTTATCCAAATGCAAATTTATAATAAATTACACTCTTTTGCAATTATTTTTTCAAATTTTAAGCATTTTATTAAAAATTTTATTATGAATGGTTGTTTTACATGCTTAATCTATCTTTAATATCTTCCGAACCTTGACTATCATGCGTAGGTTAATATCTTCCGAATTAGAAATATGTATTTATAATTTATTAAAATTCGTTAAAGCTTTGCAATGACACCACGTTTGTATTAACTTTGTAAGTTATGGATAAAGAGAATAAGAAATATCCCCCCCTGCATCTTCCTAAGCTGGAGATGCGCACGAAAGTGGAAGATGGCATTTTGAAGGTTTTTGATCCCCTGAGAGAGAAATATGTTGCATTGACTCCGGAGGAATATGTACGCCAGCATTTCACAGCCTGGCTAAGAAATGACCTTCATTTCCCGGCCTCTCTTATGGCTAATGAAATTGGAATTGAACTAAACGGAATGAAAAAAAGATGCGACACTGTTGTTTTCAATCCTGACGGCTCTCCATTGATAATTGTGGAATACAAAGCTCCTGAAGTTGCAATCACGCAAAATGTATTTGACCAGATTGTCAGATATAATATGACATTGCATGCAAAATATCTCATTGTCTCAAACGGGCTCAACCATTACTGCTGCATCATAGACTACCGAAGCGGCAGCTACAATTTCATTCCTGCCATCCCGGATTATAGGGACCTGAAAATAGGCTTCAGTGAAAACTGATTTTTATAGTTCCGATTTAACACAATTAGATTAACCTTTTACTCGCTCATGGCTGAAGAGTTAAATTATAATTATCTCGACTTCCTGAATCCTCAACAGCGCGAGGCTGTGACATATAAAGATGGTCCTGCATTAGTGATTGCAGGTGCCGGCTCCGGCAAGACTCGTGTGCTTACCTATAAGATTGTTGATCTTCTCACTGCTGGCTACGAACCATACCGTATCCTTGCCCTCACTTTCACCAACAAGGCGGCCAAGGAGATGAAGGAACGCATCTCAGCGCTCACAGGATCCAAGATTTCATCAAAACTCTGGATGGGAACATTTCACTCAATGTTTCTCAGGATTCTGCGCCATCATGCCCCCCTTATCGGCTTCAAAGAGGGATTCACTATCTATGACACTGCCGACTCAAGGTCGCTGGTGAAAATGATAATCAAGGAATTGGGGCTTGACGATAAGAGCTATAAGCCGGCTGTGGTGGCCTCTGCTATATCCAATGCCAAAAATGCAATGATATCTCCCGAACAATATCAGCTCGACCGGGATATTTATGAGGCCGACCGACGGGCAAAGCGTCCCCTGACCGGAAAGATTTACGAAATCTATTCGCAAAGATGCAAGACTGCCAATGCAATGGATTTCGATGACATACTTTTCTATATGAATCTTCTGCTTCGCGACAATCCGGATGTGAGGAGGCATTACCAGGAATTTTTCCGCTATATTCTGGTCGATGAGTATCAAGATACCAATTTTGCGCAGCATCTTATCGTTAACCAGCTGGCAGGAGAGGATCGCAAGCTCTGTGTCGTGGGAGATGATGCCCAGAGCATTTATTCATTCCGAGGCGCAAACATAGGAAACATAATCAATCTTGAAAAGCGCTATCCCGGGTTGAAGATATTCAAGCTTGAACGTAATTATCGTTCCACTCAAAATATCGTGAACGCGGCCGGGTCCCTCATTTCAAAGAATACACGGCAGCTTAAAAAGAATGTATATAGCGAGAACAGCCAGGGAGAGCTCATCGAGGTGATCCGCACATATAGCGATATGGAAGAGGCATATATGGTTGCAAACCGTCTCACCCAGTCAAAGATGACGCATCACGACCCGTATGATGAATTTGCCATCCTGTATCGCACTAATGCCCAGAGTCGCGTCTTAGAGGAAGCCCTCAGGAAGAGGAATATCCCCTATCGCATATATGGAGGACTCTCTTTTTATCAGCGCAAGGAGATTAAGGATGTGATCGCTTATTTCAGGCTTACAATTAATCCCGATGATGATGAAGCGCTCCGCAGGGTGATAAACTACCCGGCAAGAGGAATCGGGGAAACCACTATGAAAAAACTGCAGGCCGTGGCTTCGGCAAACAGTGTTTCATTATGGACTGTAATCTCAAATCCTGACAGATATGATGCCGGCATAAATTCCGGAACAAAAAAGAAATTGGAAGGCTTCGCTTCCCTTCTGCAGCTTTTTATCGGCGACAGCAACCGGTCAAATGCTTACGAGGTCGGTCAGCTAATATATAACCGTACAGGCATCCTCACTTCCTTAGCCCACGACAACACCCCGGAAAGCATCAGCAAGCAGGAAAACCTGTCGGAACTTCTCTCCGGCCTGAAAGATTTTGTGGATGCAAGGATTGAGGAGGGTGAGGAGGATCTTTCTATGAGGACCTTTCTTTCCGAGGTTATGCTCGCCACCGACCAGGATCGCGATGATGATTCAAATGAGGCCAAAGTCACTCTCATGACTGTTCACGCCGCCAAAGGACTCGAATTTAAGCATATCTTTATCGTAGGTGTGGAGGAGGAGCTATTCCCATCGGCTATGAGCATGGATTCTCTTGCGCAGATTGAGGAGGAACGGAGATTGCTTTATGTCGCCCTCACCAGAGCAAAGGAGACTTGCACCATAACATACGCCGGTTCCAGATTCCGCAACGGGCAGACAGTCATGACCCGCCCTTCCCGCTTTTTGTCGGAAATTGACCCGGCATACCTTAAGATGGTATCCTCGGTGAATGTGAATGATGAGTCTGACTTCATTAATCCGGTGGCCAATTACCGTGCATCGGGCTTCTCTTCGAGGCCTTTCGCTTCACGCAATGGGAGCAATAGCCGGCCTTCAGACTTCTCAGCGGCGCCCTATAGCCGCACGCCCGCAAATAAGAAGCGCGTTTCGGATATTGCAGGAGCCGGTTCTTCAATAAAGGCTCAGCATTCGGCTCAGGAGTTAAGCATCGGCACAAGGATTGAACATCCAAAGCTGGGAATCGGAAAAATTACAGCTATCGGTAATGTTTCCGGAGAAGAGAGCATCACTGTGGATTTCGGAAATGTCGGAATAAAGAAGCTATTGCTGAGATTTGCCAAATTCACAATTATATAGAGAAGTTTTTGATGCTTCATTTAACTTGAAATATATGACTACACCTTATTATATAGTATATGAAGACAAAATACGCGCCAACATGGAGAAGCTGCGAAAAGTGGCTGAAGGCGCGGATGTAAAGATAATAATGGCTTTTAAGGCCAACGCTCTGTGGAAGACCTTCCCTATTATTGCTGAATATTTTACAGCATCTACGGCAAGTTCCCTCAACGAGATGAAGCTATCTCTTGATTATCTGGGAAATGATGTGCATGCTTATTGCCCCGTATATACAGAGAAAACATTCCCGGAATTCCTGAAAGGATCTTCTCACATCACTTTCAATTCGCTTGCTCAATATGATAGATTCAAAGATGATATAGTGAAGTGGAATAACGATCATCCTGAAAAAAAGGTGTCGGCCGGTTTAAGGGTTAATCCCCATTGCAGCGTGATTGAGACCGACATTTATAATCCTTGCGTTCCCGGTTCAAGATTCGGCGAGAATCCGGAGGCCCTTGCCAATGGCCTGCCGGAAGGGATAGAAGGATTGCACTTCCATGCTCTATGCGAATCATCAAGCTATGATCTTGAGAAAGTGCTGGAGGCTTTCAAGAAACAATATGGCCATTTGCTCCCTAAAATCAAATGGCTTAATATGGGTGGCGGCCATCTGATCACGAGGAAGGATTATGACGTGGAGCATCTTATCACCCTTCTTAATAAACTTCACGAAGAATATCCCAATCTGGAATTAATAATGGAGCCGGGGAGCGCCTTCACCTGGCAGACTGGCGATCTTGTGACTGAGGTGCTTGATGTTGTGGAAGACGCCGGCATTAAGACTGCAATAATTGATGCTTCATTTGCATGCCACATGCCAGATTGCCTTGAGATGCCCTATCGGCCTAATATTGCGGAAGCTTCACCGGATGATGCCAAAGCCGGATTCACATACAGGCTTGGCGGCAACTCATGCCTTAGCGGTGATTTTGTGGGCGACTGGAAATTTGAAAAGCCTCTGAAAGCCGGCGATAGGCTCACCCTCCTTGATATGAACCATTACACCACGGTTAAGACCAATATGTTCAATGGCATTCAGCATCCGTCAATATGGTTTAAACCTTCCGTTGGCGATCCCATTCTTTTACGAGAATTCACTTACGAAGATTATCGCGACCGGATGGATTGAAGCTGCGGCATAACGCTATTCATGCAACCGGCTTCCAGATTGAAATAATTTGCTACCACATTGATATAGTTAATGAAGGCAGAAGCGTTTAAAATCAAACGTTCTGCCTTCATTAACTATATACCCATAAAAGGTGTATTTTAAAATACTATTCTCCCCTTTTTGGCTTGATCAGCTAATTTATTTCCCGGTACGAGATAAATTTCCAATCGGCGGTTTTTATCGCGGTTTGACATTGAATTATTTTCCACAAGAGGCATCTCATCAGCGTAAGCGTATGAGAAAAGATACTCCGTATCTAAATTCTGGTTGTCGAACCACTCGAACACGGAGGTGCTCCTATCTTCCGTAATCTTCTCCCTATAGGCCTCTGAACCTGTATTGTCGGTGTGCATCACGAGAAGTACCCTGTACATATCAGGCTCTTTAAGATAACGTTTTATAGGATTTAGGAAATTTGATGCATCCGGACGCAGCTCGGTTGAATTAGGATAAAAGAGTTTTGAGGCCGGTATGGTCACAAGCAAAACCTCCTTATTCCTGAAATTCTCTACATTGCATCCATTCTTCGACACGCCGTATGATTTCAATAATCTTTCTCGAGCTTCCTTATCCTGAAATTTCCTCACAAGTGTGGCCGACTTTTCATCAAGAGGCACAGAATTAATCATCTCGGTGAACGACAATTCATCAAGAGATTCTATTCTCTGGTGCTGTTCCACCTTATTTTGCGAAAAAGCAGGAGAAACAAAGCATCCGGACAGAAGAAGGGATACAACAAACGGCTTAATCAAAGTCTTCAAGCGATTCTTCATACTCCAGTTCTCCTTTAACAATAAGATCAATGTCGGAGGGATCCATCTCCACCTCCCCATCTTTCGCTATCTCTTTTTTTACGTGTGCAGTAAGCTTTGAGATGTCGGCCTCCTCTTCATCTGTCACATTCATGTCAAGGCTCAGATAGCCGTTTTTCTCATACCAGTCATACATTATGTCAATAACATACAGTATCTCATCGTCGGTATATTGCATCTCTTTATCAGCAGGAAGAAGTTTCCGTATGAACTTCACTGCATCATTCTCATCATATTTCAATACGTCGCTCATTGCTGTTTCTGATTTAAATTAATAAGTTCCTCCGGAAGAGTGGTGATGATCTCTCGTTTCTCCTCATCGATTGCCACAATGAAGTCGTCGGCGGCCGGAATGAATATTTCATCTCCCTCATCGGTTTCAACGATGAAAAGAATATTCTCGGTAGTTGTGTCAACTCTTGCGACAACACCAATCTCACCATATTCTTCATCCACAACCCTGAACCCCTCAAGATCATCCTCAAGAAGAAGTCCTTCCCCCTCTTCCTCCATATAATCTTTTATTTTATCTTTTTCAGCATATATCACCTCATTAACGAGCGCCTTGGCTTCCTCCTGAGAATCCAGCCCCTCCAGCTTTATCAAGGAGGTTGTGGCGCCTTTCCCTCTTACAGATTCGGCATAGAAAGGCACATAAGCCCCTTCAACATTTACAATCAAGGGATTATCTTCTGCAAAATACTCTGCGTCGATATCAAGAACAGCATTCAGCTCTCCTTTTAGTCCGTGAGTTTTCTGAAATTTTCCTACAGGGGTGATATTTTTTTCTTCAATCATAGATTTGACATTTTAATTGCAGAATCATTTCAACATTGCAATGCAATGCTTACTCAATTCTTACTTCACTCTTCAATTCTAATGATTTTAGCCCCCAATCGGTTCAATCTCACATCGATATTTTCATAACCTCGGTCGATCTGATTTATGTTTTGAATCTTGCTCGTTCCTTTGGCTCCCATAGCGGCGATGAGCATAGCAATTCCGGCACGGATGTCGGGAGAGACCATGTCGGTTGCTCGCAGGCAATTGAATTTTCCGGCTCCTATGACTGCCGCTCTGTGAGGATCACAAAGTATGATACGCGCACCCATATCTATCAGCTTGTCAACAAAGAAGAGGCGGCTTTCAAACATTTTCTGATGAATCAGCACACTCCCCCTTGCCTGTGTTGCAACTACAAGAAGGATGCTTATAAGGTCGGGAGATAGGCCAGGCCACGGAGCATCTGCTATAGTCATTATCGATCCGTCTATGAAGGTTTCAATCTCATATATCTCCTCCTGATTGATTCTTATGTCATCTCCCTCTATCTGCAATTTAACCCCGATCCGCTCAAACACATCGGGCATTAGGCCAAGGTCTTTTACTCCGACATCCTTTAAAAGGAGGTTCGACCCGGTCATTGCCGCCATTCCGATGAAACTTCCCACCTCAATCATATCAGGCAAGAGTTGGTGGGAGGTTCCGCCAAGCTTTTCGACCCCCTTTATCTTTAACAGGTTTGACCCTATTCCTTCTATTTTAGCTCCCATGCGGCAGAGCATCTTGCAGAGCTGCTGTATGTAAGGCTCGCAGGCGGCGTTATATATTGTAGTCTCCCCTTTTGCAAGCACTGCAGCCATGACAATATTGGCTGTGCCCGTAATCGAAGCTTCATCGAGCAACATATATGTGCCTTTCAATCCATCAGGCGCCGTGATGGAATAGGTGCGAGTGGAGGAGTCATAGTCAAACTTGGCTCCAAGTTTCTGCAGGCCTATGAAGTGAGTGTCGAGACGGCGGCGCCCGATCTTATCCCCTCCGGGTTTCGGCAATATTGCGCTCCCAAATCGAGCCACCAAAGGCCCGAGCACCATCACGGAACCGCGCAGAGCCTCCGCCTTCTTTCTATATTTGTCGGAAGTTATATAGCTTAAATCAATGTCATCTGCTTGAAATTCGCACTCCTCTGGTGTATTATACTTAACCTTTACTCCCATTTCCGAAAGCAGGTTGATAAGGTTCCTTACGTCAGAAATGGCCGGCAGATTGGATATCGTGACCTTTTGGTCTGTCAATAGCACGGCGCAAATGACTTCCAATGCCTCATTCTTTGCACCTTTAGGGCTTATCTCCCCGTGGAGGCTATGCCCCCCTTCAACTATAAAACTGCTCATGGCTTATTTCTTTTTCTTTTTACTTTTTCCGGGAGTGGCAATCTCCACCTCCTTGAACTCATGCAACAGATATGTGGAGGGATCAAGGTTGATTCGGCCTCCGGAATATTCCGCAAGATCACGAAGTATCTTCGCATCATCCACCCCCTCCTTGTTGTGGGTTAACATAAGCTTTTTCATGTGATGTGCGATCATCGATATCAAGTTTGATTTCTCATCGCCATCAGGCATATCCGCCACTGTCTCGATCATTTTCTCTATGTTCTTTCCGTAGTGCCTGTAACGCATCGACGACGCAGTGTAAGGTATGCGCTCCGGCTTGGGATTTAGTTTATCGGCAGTGATAACATCACATGGGAAATCGACATCAAGACGGAATCTTGATATGATGTTTATCTGGTCCCATATCTGACTCCGGTCGCCATTTTCCCCAATCATCTGGGGGAACTGATTGGCCATTAGCTCAACAAGGGCGTAGGCACATCTTGTGCGCTCCTCCCTGTCTTCAATATCACAACAAAAATTCACTAACCCCTCAACATTCCTGCCATATTCAGGGAGGATGATCGGACTGTTATCTGTATTATATGGTAGCATACTGTTTTCTATATTGTTTTTATATTTTTGCAATCGTTTTCTGAATTTAGGCCTTTTTATGCAGAGGGCCTATGCAATTTCTCATATCTTATTTTTAGGGACCGTGGTCTGATATTCCTTAAGGTATTCAGGCGTGGAATAGGCCAAGTCAATGAACCTTCCCTCCCTATAATGCTTTTCCGACAGGGCAAGCATGTCTCTCGCGACCGGAACGAGTCCCGGAATCCAGATTGCATTATCGCTTTTGATGATGTTTTGGGCCTTATCTGACCCATCGCCCATAAAGCACATTTTCCTTTGATCAAGCAGTTCCTTCCAAGAGTCTTCATCAAGAATCTTTGCTCCGGGGCGTTCTATTTCATTTAATGCAAAATCATAGACACCTGTAAAGACCTCCATCCTTCTTGCATCAATCATCGGAACCAAAAGCTCCTCTCCTGTGAAATCTAAATTACGGAACATAGCCTTCACTGCAAGTATCTGCAATGTGCTGACACCTATCAAAGGAATGCTTCTGCTGAATGCAAGCCCTTTGGCAAGAGAAAGACCTATCCTTAAGCCGGTATATGAACCGGGCCCGATGCTTACTGCCACGGCATCAAGAGCCTCACCCTTGCGTTCCAGCTCTTGCATGCATTTTTCAACAAATGGTGCAAGCACCTCCGCATGCCTCATCCCTTCGTGATCTTCAAGCTGATATTCTATTGCTCCATCCTTGCTGACAGCAACCGAACATATCTTTCCTGATGTCTCTATATTTAAAATTGTTGCCATTAATTCTCTCTGTTTAGTTTTTCTCTGAATGCTTTCACGGCGTTCATCCCGTCGATGGCCGCTGATACAATTCCTCCGGCATATCCCGCGCCTTCTCCCACAGGATAGAGATTCTCTATCTCTATGTGTTCGTAACTCTCTTTGTCTCGTGGCAAGCGCACCGGTGAGGAGGTGCGCGATTCAAGGCCAACCAAAATGGCCTCTTTGCTTAAAAAGCCTTTACGCTTCTTTCCAAAGGATTCAAAGCCGGCTCTTAAGCGGTTGCTGATAAAGGAGGGAAGAAGTTTGTTAAAGTCGGCCGAGTGAATCCCCGGTGCATAGGATGTCGCCGGAAGGGTTTCAGATTTTTTTCCCTCCACAAAGTCTGTCATCCTTTGAGCAGGGGCGTTTATGCTGTTATCTGATAAATGATAAAATTTCTTTTCAAGGTCTTCCTGAAATTGCATTAATTCAAGTTCATTGAATTTGCCATATTCAGGGAAGTCACCGGGATGCAGCTCGACCACCATTCCCGAGTTGCTGTAATTGCCCGCACGTGCTGAGGCCGACATCCCGTTCACTACAAGCTCCCCTTCAGAACTTCCGGCAGGAACAATCACACCTCCTGGGCACATGCAGAAAGAATATACCCCCCGCCCATCGCTTTGCGCTACAAAAGAGTATTCTGCAGCAGGCAGATATTTACCTCTTCCATCCGGCTGATGATACTGAATCCTGTCAATTAGCTTCTGAGGATGCTCGAGACGCACTCCCATGGCGAGACCCTTAGCCTCCATCTTTACACCCTGGGAGTGAAGATTCCTTATGAAATCGCGTGCAGAATGTCCGTTTGCCAGCATTACGCTCCCTCTGTATTCCTCTCCGTCAGATACCACAACTCCAATGGCTTTACCCCCCTCTAAAAGCAGACGCTCTGCTCTCTTTTCAAATAATACTTCTCCTCCATTCTCGATAATGGTCTCTCGGATTCGTTTAATTATTTTGGGCAAGCGGTCGCTCCCGATATGGGGGTGGGCATCTATCAGGATATCTTCCGATGCCCCGAACTGAACAAGCATTTGAAGCACTTCCTCATTATTCCCTCTTTTCTTGCTGCGGGTGAAAAGCTTTCCGTCGCTGAAGGCTCCGGCGCCTCCCTCTCCATAACAATAATTGGAATCAGGATTTATCCTCTTTTTTCGGCTTATGTCGGCAATATCAAGCCTCCTGGAATCAACATCCTTGCCTCGTTCAAGCACAATAGGACGAATACCCGACTCTATGCATTTCAAGGCCGCGAATAGCCCTGCCGGGCCGGCGCCCACTATTACCATGACAGGCGCATCCGAGGGAACCGGCTCAAAAACCTTGGGAGTATGTATAGCTGATACCTTTTTATCTTCTCCGGATGCCACCTTAACCGAAAGATTAACCCGCACCTTGTTGCCACGCGCATCAACTGATCTCCGCCATATCCGGAAATCACTAATATCTCGGGCCGGGATGCTAAGCTTGTCAGCAAGCATTTTTTTTAGCAATGTGGCTTCTCCCGCTATCCGTGGATCTGTCTGAAGGGTTATATCGTGCTGCATATACTTTTCTGCAAATATACCAAAAATTTTGCATTCTATCTATTTTTATTCTCCTCTTTAGGCCACATTTTTTAATCCTTTTTGATTTTCTCACTCCAATTAATTACTTTTGCATAAATACATCTCGCTTATTATAATCTTATTGAGCAATATGAACAATAATACACCTAATAATTGCTGTAACGAATCTCTAAATTCAAACATAGGATTTCTTTTTGATCTTGACGGTGTGCTTATAGACAGTGAAAAAGAATACACAAAGATTTGGGCGGAAATTGACCGGCAGTTCCCATCCGGTGTTAAAGATCTTCCCACCAGAATCAAGGGGATGACGCTTACGGAAATCATTGACACCTATTTTGGCGAACCTCATAAACGGACCGCAGTGCCTAAATTGCTTTATGAACTTGAAGGGAAAATGAAATATGAATGGCTTCCGGGTGCGCGAGAACTTCTTTTATGGCTTAAGGAGCATAATATTCCTTCAGTTCTTGTCACAAGCAGCAATGAAGTGAAAATGCGTCATCTCCGTGAGGAACAGCCTGAGCTTGAATCATTCTTCACTGCCATTGTGACTGGAGATAAGGTAACTAAGTCCAAGCCTGATCCCGAAGGTTATCGCCTTGGCGCTAAACTGATTGAACGAGATCCTTTGAATTGTGTTGTTTTTGAGGATTCTTTACAAGGTGTCAAGGCCGGAAGGGCTGCGGGCGCGTTTGTCGTTGGCGTGGAAGGCACTCTCCCCTCTTCTTCAATTCAACCTTTCTCAGATGCAGTAATAAAGTCTCTTTCTGAAATTGACAAGGAAAAGCTAATTAAAACACTTTCTTCAAGATCATTATAGCATGAATCGGAATATTCCCTTGGCCGAACGGCTGCGTCCCACCTCCCTTGATGATTATATCGGCCAGAAACATCTTGTTGGTCCCGACGGCATTATCAGGAAAATGATTGAGACCGGCAGGGTCAATTCTTTTATACTCTGGGGGCCTCCGGGTGTTGGAAAGACCACACTTGCCAAGATTATTGCGGCGCAGATAGAAGTACCGTTTTATACACTTTCAGCAGTTACTTCCGGCGTAAAGGAGGTGCGTGAGGTGTTGCAACGCTGTGAAGCTGACTCCAAAAGCATTTTCATTAAAGGGCGTCCGATTCTCTTTATAGATGAAATTCATCGTTTCAATAAGAGCCAGCAGGACTCACTGCTCGGAGCTGTTGAGAAGGGAACTGTCACTTTAGTGGGCGCTACCACTGAGAATCCCTCTTTTGAGGTTATCCGCCCTCTCCTTTCCAGGGCACAGGTTTACACTTTGAAATCATTAGGCAAGGATGACCTTGAAGAACTTCTTGATAGAGCCATTACTAAAGATGAAATCTTGAATAAGCGTGAGTTTGAAATCCGGTCGGATAAGGCTCTTTTGCGCCATGCCGGCGGCGATGCACGCAAGTTGCTTAATATAATCGATCTTGTTGAGCAATCCACGCCCGACGGAGAGCCGGTTGTTATCGATGACGATATTGTCACAGCCCGTCTTCAGGAGAATCCCGCCGCCTACGACCGTAACGGGGAGATGCACTACGATATTATTTCGGCTTTCATAAAATCAATTCGCGGCAGCGACCCTCAAGCCGCTGTCTATTGGCTTGCACGCATGGTTGCTGGCGGAGAAGACCCTGCTTTTATTGCTCGGCGCCTTGTTATATTGGCTGCTGAAGATATTGGTCTGGCAAACCCCAATGCCCTGCTTCTCGCTAATGCAACTTTCGATGCTTTAAACAAGATTGGATGGCCTGAAGGCAGGATTATATTATCGGAATGCGCCATCTATTTAGCCAATTCTCCTAAAAGCAATTCTGCCTATGTGGCTATTGGCGCCGCTTTGGACGAAGTTAAAAATACAGGTGATTTGCCGGTGCCTTTACATTTGCGCAACGCACCGACTAAACTCATGGCAGATCTCGGCTACCACGAGGGATATAAATATGCTCACGACTATAAAGGAAATTATGTCAAACAGAAGTATCTTCCGGAGGGAGTGTCTAATGATCAGTTCTGGAGTCCGGGTGACAACCCGGCGGAATTGAAGATGAAGCAACGACTTGACTCGTTAAACCATGGAGGAGCTGAGTAGGCTCCTCTTTTTTAACTTTTTCTGATAAACTTTTCTATTCCTATTTTTGTATATTTATATAAAGGATTCAATTTCAATATCTCTGAATTCCTTATATTT
>CAMWXH010000088.1 GCA_947178165.1 uncultured Porphyromonadaceae bacterium
AAAGTATTATGGAAAACACGCGAATGCGGCGAGTCGTGATGACCCGCCGCATTCGCGTTATTGAAACAAACTGTTGAAAAACGCAGAAGAGAGGATTAGATTTTAAAATTTCTCCTGGAATATATTTTTTCATTATCTTTGCAAAAGCTACGATTCTTTAAATCATTTAGCAAATAATATCTTATCGTGAAAACTGATGCATTGACTATCTCTGTCGGCATACCGACTCTGGGAGCTCCTGTTTTGGAAAAGCAGGGGGATCTTACACTTCTGAAAAATATGCTTATCGGCAAGGATTTTCATTGGCAGCAAACGATTGAGGCCTTATTGCCGGGAGAGGTTGAGATAAATGATGATGACGTGTTTAAGGTGGTCAACCGGCTCCCTTTGGAAAAATATCTGGAATGCGTTGTGGGAAGCGAAATGAATCCGGAAGCACCCGAGGAGTTCCTGAAGGCGCATTCAGTTATTTCGCGCAGCTGGGCTCTTGGGAAAATTATGTCGGTTCATGACCATTCCGAGACCGGGAAAAAGAATCTGACGGATGAAATCGTCAACTGGGAGGATACATGCGACCACGTTGGCTTCAATGTATGTTCCGACGACCATTGTCAACGCTATCAGGGAATACAGCCTATTCCACCGGCTGTAAAAAGGGCTCTAAAAGCTACAGAAGGGGAAGTGATTTGTTCGCCGGAAGGGAAATTGATAGATGCCCGCTTCTCTAAATGTTGCGGCGGAAAAACAGAACTGTTCTCCACTTGCTGGCAACCTGAAGAGAGAGATTGCCTTGAGAGCTTCGAGGATCCTTGGTGCAACCTGGATAATCTGAATCAAGAGAGGAGAAACGAAATACTCAAATCAATCCTTAAAGATTACGATCTTATAAATTCCGGCGGTTTCAGATGGGAAACAATAGTCACAGCGGAGGAGATTGAAAGCAACCTTCACAATAAGTTCGGAAGAGATATCGGCAAGATAACCGATTTGAATATCATTTCCCGAGGAGCTTCCGGAAGAATCTATAAACTTCAGGTGAACGGCACAAAAGGCACCCTGCTGATTGGCAAGGAGCTTATGATCCGTCGCCTTTTAGCCTCATCGCATCTCTACTCCTCCTGGTTCGATATTGAAAATCTCTCTTCCGGGGAATGGTTATTAAAAGGGCGTGGCTGGGGGCATGGCGTAGGGCTCTGTCAGATTGGCGCGGCACGCATGGCTCTTGAAGGCTTCGGCTACAAGGAGATTCTTTCATTCTATTATCCCGGGGCACATATCAAGAAATAGCCTTCTTGTTAATAATAGCCTACTTGCTACAATGAAGATGAGTAAAGAAAAAGGCTGCCTTCTCCCGAAGGTAGCCTTTACTTCGTTTCTTGATTTAAATTAGTCTGTTGGTTTAACTAATCCGTATAAGATTAGAGTTGTTAGATGATATTGATTTAAAAGTTAGAGAATGTAGTAGGCATCAATTAATAATTCTTCTTTTGTTTGAGATGCCTGTAAATCTTTCTGGCTATCCAATCCAATAATCCCCGTTAATGAAATTAAGTTTTGGGAAAGCTGAACACGTTAAAGGTAATCGGGCATCGGTCTTTACGTTGGAAAGACCGACACCCGATTTATTTTTATAACTTCAGTTCATGATATGGGAGATCGAATGCTTCGGCTACTGCCTTGAATGTGATCTCTCCGTCAACAACGTTCACACCGTTTGCAAGACCCGGATCGCGACGGCATGCCTCTTCCCAACCGAGGTCGGCAAGGCGAAGCGCATAGGGCATTGTGGCGTTGGTGAGCGCCAATGTAGAGGTATAAGGAACTGCTCCCGGGATATTGGCTACGCAATATTGCAGCACGCCGTCAACCTCAAATGTAGGCTCTGAGTGAGTTGTGGGATGAGAGGTCTCGAAGCATCCACCCTGGTCAATAGCAACGTCAACCATAACTGAACCCTTGCGCATAAGCTTAACCATATCGGCTGTAACAAGGTGAGGAGCTTTGGCACCGGGCACAAGCACTGAACCGATAACGAGGTCGGTAGTGGGAAGCTCGCTTTCAATGTTATGACGTGAAGAATAGAGTGTCTTAACGTTCTTAGGCATAACTTCAGCACAATGACGAAGCGTAGGAAGCGAGATATCGGTTATGGTTACATCTGCACCTAAGCCGGCAGCCATAAGAGCTGCGTTGCGTCCTACAACACCTGCGCCAAGCACGAGAACTTTTGCCGGCTTTACTCCCGGCACGCCACCGAGCAACACACCGCGTCCGCCCTGCGGTTTCTCAAGGAAACGCGCACCTTCCTGAATTGACATTCTTCCGGCAACCTCACTCATGGGAATAAGGAGCGGCAGGCGATGATCGCGGTCGGTAACGGTTTCGTATGCTATACATACAGCACCCGATTCAAGCATAGCGTCGAGCAATGCACGTTCTGATGCAAAATGGAAATATGTGAAAAGAACCTGTCCTTTGCGGATAAGCTTATATTCGGGCTCGATAGGCTCTTTCACCTTTATAATCATATCGGCAGTTGCATAAACATCCTCTATTGTGGGAAGGATAGTGGCACCAGCGGCTGCATATTCCTCGTCAGCAAATCCGCTTCCTTCACCTGCAGTGTGCTGCACGAACAGTTCGTGACCATGAGCAACAAGCTCCTTTACACCGGCGGGAGTCGCACCTACGCGATTTTCATTGTTTTTAATCTCTTTGGGTATTCCGATTTTCATGGTAGTATAGATTTAAGTATATGAAATACTATTATGCTTCCCTTTTCAGGGCATTTCGTTTTCCGAGCGTAAATATAGCAACTCTTATCGGGGTCAACAATTTTTTTTGTATGTTAGAAAACACATTTTAACTTTTTTCTCAAAAAATCACCAACCCCAGCGGCGCCAGCCATAGCCTCGCCGTTTCTCCCCTCTCTTCTCTTCCTCCTTTAGGTCATCTTCAAGGCGTTCGAGCTTGATGGCAAAGCTCTCTTCCAGGCCGGAGGCTTCTATATATTTACGGCACATCTCAAGATTTCCCTGCGCGCCCTTTATGGAGGCGGCAGGGTTTCTTTTTTCGCGAAGCCATTGAATGTCGATTTCGCAAAGATAGATGTAAAGCTGTGCCATTATCTCCGGCTCAAAACAGAGGGAGGAGAAATATTTCAATTCCTTTTTTATGGAAGTGATCGTGGGCCGTTTGCGGGGCTTGCCGGATGTCGTGAAGAAAAGGCGATGAACCTTAACCTTATATTTTTCCAATTCCGATTTCAAGTCGGGATTTAGCCAAAATTCAAGATATTCCTTAGCCTCCGGACGCGCATCATAAAGCTCGCACAGAATCTCCGTAATGGATGGAACATCCATCGAGGCAAGAGTCTTTTTCAATTGGGCTTTCGACATAAAAACTGAAAATATAAGGTAATGAGGTTATTAATCGTTTAAGGGCGTATGGAATGAGGGCGACTGTAATGCTAATGTAAAGAAAACTTCCTAACCGAGTGTAAAATATTTTACACAAAGAAGAAATAAGCAATTATCACTGCCGCAACTGCTCCGGTGATGTCGGCAAGAAGCGCATAACCTGCCGCATAGCGCGTCTTGGAAACGCCTACAGATCCAAAATAGACAGCAAGGATATAGAAAGTAGTATCTGTGCTTCCCCTCACGGCCGCGGCCAATTTGCTCACAAAAGCATCCGCACCATGGGTTTTCATCACATCAAGCATCATTGCGCAACTTCCGCTGCCGCTCAATGGCTTCATCAGCATTGTGGGCAACGCACCGACCCACTGCGTGTCAAAACCGAGCCACCCCACGAAACTCTCAACCCATCCGGTCACTACATCCAAGGCGCCCGATGCACGAAACATTCCAATGGCAACCAGGATTGCAACCAGATAGGGAATAATCATCACTGCTGTCTTGAACCCCTCTTTGGCACCCTCTATAAACACATCATAAACCCTTAGCTTTTTTCTAACACCGGCTATAAGGAAGGATATTATGACGACGAATAGGATCAGGTTGGCCCCGAATGTGCTGTAAAGCTGAACTTTGTCGGCGGGCAGGGATGAGAAAAACCAGGTGACGAGAGCAACGAACGCCGCTATTCCGACAAGCCAGGAACATAACACCCTGTCAAGCCGGATGTGTTGCTTTATGCAAAGGGCACCAAGCCCTACAAGAGTGGCAATGGCAGTAGCAATAAGTATCGGTATGAAGATATCGGTCGGATTGGCCGCGCCTCCCTGCGCCCTATACATCATGATGCTTATAGGAATCAGGCAAAGACCGCTGCTATTGAGAACGAGGAACATTATCATCGCATCCGTTGCCGTATCCTTCTTTTGATTTAGGCTCTGCATCTCCTGCATAGCCCGCAGCCCCATCGGAGTGGCGGCATTGTCAAGGCCAAGCATGTTGGCTGATATATTCATAAATATCGCCCCCATTGCAGGATGTCCCTTGGGGATGCCCGGGAAAAGACGCGAAAAGAAGGGGGATATAAGGCGGCCGAATCCCTCAACCACCCCGCTTCGCTCCCCTATCTTCATTATGCCGAGCCAGAGAGTCAGGACACCGGTCAATCCCAATGAAATTTCAAATGCAAAGGCAGCCTGATCGAAAGAGGCGTTCATAATGTCGCTCCACACCTGAAGGTCGCCCGTAAACACCGTGCGACCCAAGGCCATCAGGAAAGCTATGGCGAAGAAGGCAATCCAAATCCAGTTTAATACCATGGTCAGAAACGGCGGATACCCATTATTTCACGCACATCGGCAAGCGTCTTGGCGGCCGTTTCCCTTGCCCGTTCAGCACCCTGGCGCACCACTTTAGATATATATTCATCGTTGCTCCTGATGTCGAGGATGCGCTCGCGAATCGGCAAAGTGGTCTTGAGGATATCTTCTGCAAGCTGTTTTTTCAAGTCTCCGTAACGGATGGAGCAATCAGCGTAGGCATTCTTGAAGTGTTCAAGGGTAGAAGGCTCGGAAACAAGCTCCATAAGAGTGAAAAGGTTTTTGATCGGCTCGCTTACAGGTGAATTTGGTTCCTTGGGACCTTCGTCAGTCACCGCACGCATCACTTTCTTACGGAGGGTCTTTTCATCATCGATAAGGTAAATGCAGTTTCCTTCACTCTTACCCATCTTTCCGGAACCATCGAGTCCGGGCACCTTAACGGCCTCACCTCCGAAGTTGAAGTTATATGGCTCACTGAAATAGGGAGTCTTATAGAATGAATTGAAGCGGCGCGCAAAACGGCGCGTGAGCTCAAGATGCTGTTCCTGGTCTTTCCCCACAGGCACGAGGTCGGCATGGTGGATGAGGATGTCAACAGCCATCAGGGTGGGATATGTAAGGAGGCCGGCATTCACGCGCTGGTTGGTCTGATTGCCGATAATCTCCTTTTCAATCTCGTCGCCATCGGAATGGATGCCAAGCGCCTTTCTCGCTTTGTCTTTAAATGAGGCTGTGCGCATAAGCTCGCCGATGCCTACATGCATATTCATAAGAAGATACATCTCAGAAATTTCAGGCACATCGCTCTGCACATATATCGTGTTCTTCTCCGGATCAAGCCCTGCGGCAAGATATTCTGCGAGGATATCTTTCACGTTTTCGTGAAGCATCTTCGGATCGGGATGAGTGGTGAGGGCGTGGAGATCGGCCACAAAATAACGGCAGTCATAGTCATCCTGCATCCTTACGAATTTACTCAACGCGCCGAAGTAATTTCCGAGGTGAAGGTTGCCGGTGGCACGGATTCCGCTTAAAACTACCTTTTTCTTCTCTGTATCTTTTTCTTTATTTTCTTTATTTTCCATCAGTGAAATATTATGTTAACCGTAAGGCAGGTTCTCCCATTTTTACGTGATTAGTCATTTTAGAAATTCAGGCCGACCGTAAAGTTCCAGGCCTTTGTCCGGCCGCCATAGATACGCTCCATTACGCCCCCAAGGCTCTGGTCGCGATATGCTTTCACGGCGCCGGCCTCATAATGGATGCCTAAGTAATACCTGTGGTAAAGCTCTAAGGCCGTTCCCATCTTGAAGCCGAAATCAACCGGAGCTGCCTTTGCCGAGAATGGAACTTCATTGTCAAGGTCGGGACGCGTGGAAAGCAGTTCCTTGTTTTCAAGCTTTGATTTCAAGGTGAAAGCCACATAAGGGCCGAAATCGACGTGCCACCTCACATCCTTGGTAACGTTAAAGCGGAAGGATGCCAAAACCGGAATATTGAGATTATAGGTGTGGCGGTGGGCCGATTGGGTAACGTAACACAATCCCGATTCAGTAGGGATGGCATCTGAGGTGAATGATGAATGTCCGCTGCGCGATTCAAAAAACAATCCAGGTTCGATTGAAAGATAGTCGCGCACATTCAGCGACGCCGTCACGCCGGCAGTGAACCCGGTGCCCCAACTCTGGAAATTGTAACTTCCGGCCGCATCCTTGTTGACCGTGCGGTTGGAGGTGTTGACTCCGGCGCGTACGCCGAATGTAAACAGGTCATCGCTCTTTTCAGTGCAAAAGAAATCTGCCGCCGCTACATTCATGGCGACCAATAAAAAGAGTATGGCTGATGCTATTTGTTTCATAATCTGTTAATATTTTTCATCGCCTCTCCTTTGAAACTTTATCGCAATAGGATGCAACGCAGACCGGGAGAAAAGACTTTGAAAAGTTTAGAAAGCAAAATTATAAAAAACTCTTCTATATCGAAAATTTTTGGCTAATTTTGCAGTCGCAATTGAAGTAATTCCATAATAAATTACATAAGTTAAACCTATTATAATGGACAGAGGTAAATATAACAGTCTGATGACGAACTCCAAGGACTACGTCTTCATCATTTTCGGACTGATGCTTTATGCTTTCGGCTTCACGGCCTTCATCCTCCCCCATAAGATTGTGATCGGAGGCATGGCCGGTGTTGGAACGTTAGTGTATTTCGCCACCAATGGATTGATCTCGGTCGGTGTCACTTCCTATGTGCTCAATCTTGTGCTCCTGGCGATGGCCTATAAGATTGTGGGACGCAAATTCGTGTTGCGCACCATCTTCGGAGTGACAATCGTTTCTTTTGGCATCGGATTCCTTGAGAGCGTGTTCATGAGCTTAGGTCATCCCATCATTCCCGATAGAGTGGTCAGCGTGGTTTTAGGAGCAATGCTCTGCGGCATAGGCGTGGGCACGGCATTCAACCATAACGGATCGTCGGGAGGAACGGATATCATTGCCGCGATGGTTTCGAAAGTGAGCAATGTGAGTATCGGCCGCACAATGATATATGTTGACATGTGTATCGTGAGCGCCTCACTCCTTCTCCCCTTCGACGGCACTTTCGAACAGCGCGTGGAGGCTCGCGTGCCGACAATGGTATATGGTTTCATGGTCACCCTGATTGTATCATACGTGTGCGACATGCTTATTAACACTAACCGCCAGGCGGCGCAATTCATCATCTTTTCGCCTAAATGGGAGGAGATTGCCGACAGGATCAACAGTGAGGCTCACCGCGGCTGCACTGTGCTCGACGGAGAGGGATGGTATAGCAAACAGAATATTAAGATACTCCTCGTTTTCTCGAGAAAAATTGAGGCCGTGACCATCTTCCGAATCATCAAGAGCGTGGATGAGAATGCCTTCGTGACGCAAGGTGCGGTCAACGGGGTTTATGGCAAAGGGTTCGACAAGGTGAAGATCCGCATGAAGAAGCCCAAAGCCCCAAAGGCGATTGACGCGGAAGTTACGGGCGAGTCTAAAGAAATGCGTCAGGTGAGGCGTTCCAACAAAGAGGAATGATCTCCCGGTCGCGAGCCCACCAGGTCATCTGTTTCTTGGCATAAACCCGCGTGTTCTTCTTTATGCGGCCGATAGCCTCTTCGCGAGTCATCGTGCCGTCGAACATTGCGAACATCTCCTTTAATCCAACAGTATTCAACGAGTTTAAGGCGCGCTGCGGATATACGCGGCGCGCTTCCTCTTCCAATCCTTCCGAAATCATATTGTCAACCCTGCTGTTGATGCGGCTGAAAAGCATCTCGCGAGGCATCTCGATCATATACTTCCTGATTTCGAATGGGCGAGCTCGCCGTTCGCCGGTGCGAAGCTCGGTATAGCTTTTCCCTGCCGCCCGTATTATCTCTACTGCATGGAACACTCTCTTGATGTTTTTCCTATCCACCTTATCATAATATTCAGGGTCAAGGCTCTCCAACTGCGACAATAGCCATTCATCACCTCGCTCTGAATGTTCTTCGGCAAGCCCTTTCCTTATGCTGTCGGGCACCGTCGGCAGCAGGTCAATCCCGTTGCATAGTGCATCGACATACATCATCGACCCTCCGCAAACAACCACCGAACCGTTTCGCGCCATCACCTCTTCCGCTATCTTCAATGCATCCTCCTCAAACTGAGATGCGCTGTAATAGGCTTCAAGCGGGAGCATGTCGATCAGATGGTGTTTCACTGCATCCCTCTCTTCCGGAGTGGGCATGGCAGTGACAATCGGTATGCCTTGATAAATCTGACGGCTATCGGCCGATATTATCTCTGTGCCAAGGCGTTGGGCAAGCTCTACGGCAAGGGCCGACTTCCCGGAGGCAGTCGGCCCTGTTATGACATACATTGTCGGTTTCTCTATCATATCTACTGATATTTTCGCCGCGTCTGTGACATATTCATCCCTTTCATGCTCCTGCCACGATCTTGCAGATATTCACGATAACGTCTGTGGCTTTCTCCATCGACTGGATGCTTACATACTCGTAACGTCCGTGGAAATTCTCTCCGCCGGCGAAGATGTTAGGACATGGAAGCCCTTTGAATGAGAGCTGAGCCCCGTCTGTGCCGCCACGGATAGGCTGAACCTTAGGCGTGACACCGGCATCTCGCATGGCCTGCTCGGCAATCTCAATCACCTGTATCACCGGCTCGATCTTCTCGCGCATGTTGTAATATTGATCCTTTATCTCTACGGAGCAACAGCCGGGGAACTCGCTGTTGGTCTTGTTTACAAGATGCTCTATCTCGCGCTTCCTGCGTTCGAAGCGATCGCGGTCATGATCGCGGATGATGTAGGAAAGCGTTGTTTCCTCAACGGTTCCGTTGATACCGACAAGGTGATAGAAGCCTTCATATCCTTCAGTGTGTTCGGGTGTTTCCCAGCGCGGAAGCATCGTGATGAAGTTGTTGGCCACGCGGATGGAGTTAATCATCTTGTGCTTCGCATAGCCCGGATGCACATTACGGCCTTTGATAGTGACTTTGGCTGAAGCGGCATTGAAGTTCTCATATTCAAGTTCGCCGAGCGCACCGCCATCCATTGTATATGCAAACTCACAGCCGAAACGCTCTACATCAAACTTATGAGCACCAAGGCCGATCTCTTCGTCGGGATTGAAGCCTATGCGAACCTTCCCGTGCTTGATTTCAGGGTGTGCCTGCAGATATGCCACGGCCGAAAGGATTTCAGCTATCCCGGCCTTGTCGTCGGCGCCAAGAAGAGTTGTTCCGTCGGTTACGATCAGATCCTGACCTAAGTAACCGAGCAACTCGGGGAACTGTTCGGGAGAAAGCACAACCTCCTCCTGTTCATTGAGAACAATGTCGCGTCCGTCGTAATCCTTAACTATACGCGGCTTGACATTCTTTCCCGACATATCGGGACTCGTATCCATGTGTGCGATGAAGCCGACAACAGGCACATCTTCATCAGTGTTGGAGGGAAGCGTGGCAAAGAGGTAGCCGTTGTCGTCGAGGCTCACTTCTTCAAGCCCCATGTTCTCGACAACCCCTTTTAGATATTTCGCAAACTCCATCTGACCCGGGGTGGAAGGAGTCATATTGGTCAACTCATCGCTTTGCGTGTCGAATTTCACAAAGTCGAGAAATCTTTCTGTTACTGTCATTCCGGTATTATTTTAGATTATGCTTGTGGAAACGTCTGTATTCCGCCCTTTTCTCTTTGTTAAAGGTGCGGAATGCTTTCTCACCCCAAAATTAACAATAAAATCCTAATTTCACCTTATATTGGCATAAAAATATAAGATATAATCGAAAGAAGTGTGTTATTTCACTTTTTTTAGTTATTTTTGTAGCATTCCTATATTCTTTCGGATAATACCTATGAAGAAAACATATATCATACTTATACTGGTGGTTGCGGCCGCGCTTATCTCGGTTGGAGTTTACGGCCTCACCTGTTCCAGGAAAGCGAATAATAAAGCTGATAACCGTATAACCGGTGTTAGCACCCCCACTCCCGGAGGGCATTATAATCCAGATGAATTGCTTTCCGTGACGATCCCCTCTTCCCTCCCCTCGCAGATAAAGGATTATGAAGGTTTCCGAGTATCCTTCAACAACGACAACCGAACGCCAAACTGGGTGGCGTGGGAACTCCTTGCGTCTGAAACTGATGGAAAGGTAGGACGCTATAACACCTTCTGGTCAGATCCAGATATCGAAGGTTGTCCTTCCACCTATGATTACCGTAACTCTGGCTACGACCGTGGCCATCTATGCCCGGCGGCCGACCAGAAGTGGAGTCAGAAAGCGATGGAACACTGTTTCTCGCTTGCAAATATGTGCCCGCAAGACCATGCCCTGAACACAGGCGCGTGGAAGACACTTGAAGCCAAAGAACGCGTATGGGCGCAACGCGACTCGGCACTGATAATCGTCAGCGGACCCATATATTCCCCGACCGACAAGAAGCGTATCGGAGAAGCCGGCGTGCGTGTGCCGGGAGCTTTCTTTAAAATATTGGCCGCCCCCTATCTTGACAATCCGCGGGGCATTGCATTCGTGTATCCCAATATGACTGCGCCCGGAAATATGGAAAACTACGCGACAACCATAGATGAGGTGGAACAGCTCACTGGCTTTGATTTCCTTTCCGCCCTCCCCGATGATATAGAATCTGAAATCGAATCAAAATCCTCTTTCAAAGAATGGAACCGCAGATGAACACCTCCCCTATCTCTTTCTCAAAAGACACAATAGTAGCCGTTTCCACTCCTCCTGGAACGGGAGGAATAGCTGTGGTCAGGATATCGGGGCCCGAGGCGCTCGACATAACGGGCTCCGTATGGCGCGGACGCCCTTTCAAGGGGTGCGACTCCCACACGGCCCATCTTGGAAAGATTGTAGATGAGGAGGGGAATACGCTCGATGAAGTGGTTGCCACGCTCTTCTTGGCTCCCAACTCTTACACAGGCGACGACACTATTGAGCTCGCATGCCACGGATCGAGATGGATTCAGCGTGAGATTGTCAACCTTCTGATTCGCTCGGGAGCCAGAAGCGCCGGACCTGGCGAATTCTCCCAAAGAGCATTCATAAACGGGCGCATCGACCTTGCCCAGGCCGAAGGGATTGTTGACCTGATCGCCTCATCATCAAGAGCCGCACACCGGCTTGCCCTTATGCAGGCTAACGGCCAATTCTCGCGCCGCCTTGAAGAATTGCGAAATCAACTCGTGGAGTTCGCATCGCTCCTTGAACTCGAACTCGACTTCTCAGAAGAGGATGTAGAATTTGCCGACCGCCACCGTCTCTCAGAACTTGCCGACCGGATCATAGCTGAAGTGGATCGCCTTGCCTCCTCCTACTCTGCCGGGAAAGCATTCAAGGAAGGGATTCCCGTAGTGATAGCCGGTCAACCCAATGCTGGGAAATCCACGCTGCTCAACCTCCTTCTCGAGGAAGATAAAGCCATCGTGAGCGACATACCCGGCACCACGCGCGACATAATAGAAGACACGCGCGAAATCGACGGCATCCTCTTCCGCTTCGTTGACACAGCCGGACTGCGGCGCACCAGCGACACGGTTGAACAGATGGGGATAGACCGTGCCAACGACCGCCTGCGACGCTCCGCCATAATCCTTTGGATTGTTGACGCTACAGCCGACATTCACTCCCAGCTTGAATATATCAAAGAGAAACAGGAAAGCATAGACAGTGAAATCATCCAGCATCTAATCTTCAATAAGATAGATGCGTGCCAGTCTGATACCGGCATATCACCAAGGCAGGCAGAAAATATGTTATCTCTCAAAGCCAAAATTCCGTCCAAAATAAATATCTCCGCCAAATCAGGAGCCGGTATAGAAGAACTTATATCCCAACTTATCTCCGACGCAAAGTCAATGCAAACAGACGGAGGCGACATAATGATAACCAACGGACGCCACTACGAAGCCCTTATAAAAGGGAGCACCGCGCTGCGCCGCGCCCGCCAGCTCCTGGCCGACAACATCTCCGCCGACTTCATAGCCCAGGATGTACGCGAAGCCCTCCACCACCTCGGCGAAATCACCGGCACCATCACCACTTCCACACTCCTCCACTCCATCTTCAGTCGCTTCTGCATCGGAAAGTAGATAACAGATTTAAGATCACATAATTAGCTAATATATAACTGAAAATAATCTTAATGCCATTATAGTGGCACCACGTTGCCCCAAAG
>CAMWXH010000089.1 GCA_947178165.1 uncultured Porphyromonadaceae bacterium
ATTTTAAATAATTTGTTTGCAAATTTAGTCTTTTTTATTGAAATCCCCAATTTAATTCCGATTTTTAGACCTTATTCCTTAGAATAATTCATTCTTTTTAAAATTTCATCACATAATGACAGGTTGGTTTGATTTTATCAATAAATTTTTGCGGATGTTAAATTAAAAATTGCTATATTTGCACAAAATATTAACCTCTAAATTTTAGTGCAATGGAAATTTCACATATCGAGCACATCGGCATTGCAGTGCCTAACCTTGAAGAAGCAATCAAGTATTATGAAAATGTTCTCGGTCTCAAATGTTACAAACAGGAAGTGGTGGAAGACCAGAAAGTGACTACAGCTTTCTTTAAAGTCGGCGACACAAAGATCGAACTTCTTGAACCGACCTCTCCCGAAAGCACCATCGCTAAATTCATCGAGAAGAATGGCGGCCGCGGAGGCATGCACCACCTTGCATTTGCCGTTGAAGACGGTGTTGCAAATGCTCTCGCTGAAGCTGAAGAGAAAGGAATCCGCCTCATCGACAAAGCTCCCCGCAAAGGTGCCGATGGCCTTCAGATCGCTTTCCTTCACCCCAAATCCACTGAAGCAGTGCTCACTGAGCTCTGCGAGGATCCCGCAAAGAAATAAATTTTTAATTTCAGATAATGTTTCCCTTTTGCTCAGAAAGGGAAACATACATTTTTTAAGGAAATCAAATTATCGACTAAACTATATTGACAATGAGCAAGCAAGAGGAAAAAATCAGTGAGCTTATCGCCAAAAGAGCTGAGGCTCGTTTAGGTGGCGGAGAAAAAGCCATCATCAAACAACACGAACGCGGCAAATATACAGCTCGCGAACGTATCGCCATGCTGCTTGACGAAGGCAGCTTTGAAGAGCTTGACATGTTTGTGACTCATCGTTGCACAAACTTCGGCATGGAGAAGAAACATCCGCTTGGTGACGGTGTTGTGACAGGTTTCGGCACAATTGAAGGCCGTCTTGTTTATGTTTTTGCACAAGACTTCACAGTGCTCGGAGGTTCGCTCTCTGAAACTATGGCTCAGAAAATCTGCAAGGTGATGGATCTTGCCATGAAGATGGGCGCTCCTTGCATCGGACTTAATGACTCGGGTGGCGCTCGTATCCAGGAAGGAATCAACGCACTTGGTGGATATGCTGAAATTTTCCAGCGCAATATCCTCGCTTCCGGCGTTATCCCTCAGATTTCCGCTATTCTCGGTCCTTGCGCAGGCGGTGCTGTGTATAGCCCGGCATTGACTGACTTCACCATCATGACAAAAGGACTCTCATACATGTTCCTAACGGGTCCTACTGTTGTTAAGACCGTTACGGGCGAGGATGTGTCTCAGGAACAGCTTGGTGGCGCCTCTGTTCACGCTTCCAAGAGTGGCGTGACACACTTTGCCACTGAAAGCGAAGAGGAGGCTCTTGGCCTTATCAGAAAACTTATCAGCTACATCCCGCAGAACAATCTTGAAGAGACTCCGCTTGTTGACTGCAAGGATCCGATCGACCGTCTTGAAGACAAGCTCAACGACATCATTCCCGACAGCCCGAAACGTTCATACGATATGTATGATGTGATCGGTGCGATCGTTGATAACAGCGAGTTCCTTGAGGTGCAGAGAGATTATGCCAAAAATATCATCATCGGTTTCGCGCGCATGAACGGTCAGTCGGTCGGCATCGTTGCCAACCAGCCTAAGGTGCTTGCCGGCGTGCTGGATTCTAATGCTTCTCGCAAGGCAGCCCGCTTTGTTCGTTTCTGCGACTGCTTCAACATCCCGTTGGTTACTCTCGTTGACGTTCCCGGATTCCTCCCCGGAACAGGCCAGGAATATAACGGCGTGATCCTTCACGGTGCAAAACTCCTTTATGCTTATGGCGAGGCTACTGTGCCTAAGGTGACAGTTACTCTCCGCAAGAGCTACGGTGGTTCGCATATCGTGATGAGCTGTAAGCAGCTCCGTGGCGATGTAAACTATGCTTGGCCTTCGTCTGAAATCGCTGTTATGGGCGCTGAAGGTGCCGTAGGCGTGCTCTATGCCAAGGAAGCAAAGACTCACGAGAATCCCGCTCAGTTCAAGCTTGAGAAAGAGGAGGAATATCGTGATCTCTTCGCCAACCCCTATCAGGCTGCCAAGTTCGGTTATATCGACGACGTTATCGAACCGCGTAATACTCGTTTCCGCGTGATCAAAGCCCTTAATATGCTTGCCACCAAGAAGCAGACTAATCCGGCCAAGAAACACGGTAACATTCCTCTCTAATAAATTTCAAATTCAAAAGCAATCAGAATGTTGAAAAAATATTTCTTGACTGCTGCAATCTGTACATCGTTGCTCGCAACAGCTCCGGCTGTTGCGGCAACTTTTGCAGAAACGCAACAGGAATACACTGAGGTTGCAGTTCAGGGTGAACAGACTGATGTCACCGGCGATTGGACCGACAGCCGTGAAGTAAACACGGTGCAGGAAAGCCCCATCGCCAAAAAAATGACTCAGGCTGAGAAAGCCCGGAATGCTGCTGAAAACGACAGTGCCGGAGGAGCCATCACTCTTATCGCAATGGTTATTGTGATCGGTGCGCTGGTAGTTCTTTCGGTTCTTTTCCTTATTTTTGGAAAAATCTCTTCCAGATCACATGCACGCAAGAAAAAGATAGCACACGGGGTTAATGACGACACAGCTGAAGACCACCATGATGAGAACGACTCGGGTGAAGTCATAGCCGCTATCGCAATGGCGCTTGCAGAACATTTCGGTCAAGGTCATGATATGGAGGACACGATCCTTACCATAAAGAGAATGAGAAAGGCCTACTCACCCTGGAACTCCAAGATTTACAATTTGCGACAGATGCCCGACCGTGGCGCAGCCATGGCTTCCGTGAGGCATCCGCTTACACACACTCCAAAATAATACTGGATAAATTTAATCTGAAATGAAAGAATACAAGTATAAAATCAATGGTATGAAATTCACCGTGGCTGTCGGTGATGTCTCCGACAATGAAGTCAAGGTGGAGGTCAATGGTGTGCCTTATAAAGTGGAACTCGATAAGGCTGCTCCCCAGAAGCCCGCACTCTCCCAGAGTGGTAAAACAGCCGGCATCTCCGGTGCTGTCACTACCAGCACTCCGGCTCCCAAGCCTGTTGTTTCCGGTCCGGCAACAGCTGTGAGGAGTCCTCTTCCCGGCACGATTATGGGCTTTAATGTAAAGGTTGGCGATACTGTCAAATCAGGCGACACTGTGTGTGTGCTTGAAGCCATGAAGATGGAAAACGACATTAAGACAACCAATGGAGGCACAGTGAAACAGATTCTCGTAAATGTGGGTGATGCAATTCTTGAGGGAACTGATATCATGATTATTGAATAAGACATTGATCCCTCTGTTTAATTTCTTCCCTTAGAATTAAATTACCATGCTTTCAAATATTTTATGCGACTATACCTTCGGTGAATTTCTGAAACAGACCATTGAATCTTTCTGGCAGTTCACCGGTTTCTATAACTGCGAATGGACAAATATTGTCATGCTCGCCGTGGGCTGCTTTTTTGTCTGGCTCGCTATCAAGAAAAATTTTGAACCGCTCCTCCTTGTTCCCATTGGATTTGGTATGCTAATTGGCAATATCCCTTTTCAGCCGGGAATGGAAATAGGCATTTATGAACCGGGATCGGTGCTGAATATTCTTTACAACGGTGTAGAAAAGGGTTGGTATCCTCCCCTCATCTTCCTCGGAATCGGCGCAATGACCGATTTCTCAGCCCTCCTTGCAAATCCGAAATTGATGATTATCGGTGCTTGTGCCCAGTTCGGTATCTTTGGAGCTTACATGCTGGCTCTCCTCTGCGGATTCGATCCCCTTTCAGCAGGATGCGTGGCCATTATCGGTGGAGCCGACGGTCCTACTGCCATCTTCACAACCTCTAAGCTGAATCCGGCTTTGTTAGGTGCTGTGGCAGTATCAGCCTACTCATATATGGCTCTGATACCCCTCATCCAGCCCCCTATCATGCGACTTTTCACAACCAAAGAGGAACGCCTCATTAAGATGAAACCTGCTCGCGTGGTGAGCCAGAATGAGAAGATTATCTTCCCGATTGTCGGTTTGATTCTTACCTGTTTTGTGGTTCCATCAGGCCTTCCCCTATTAGGAATGCTCTTCTTTGGAAACCTTTTAAGGGAGAGTGGCGTAACTACTCGACTCGCAAAGACAGCAAGCAACGCAATGACTGATATCGTCACTATTCTGCTTGGCCTCACTGTCGGTGCCTCAACTCAGGCTGACAAATTCCTTACGGTGGATACGCTTAAAATCTTCGGTCTTGGTTTCTTGGCGTTCATTATCGCTTCGTGCGCCGGGGTGCTCTCAGTGAAGATTTTCAACCTGTTCCTCAAAAAGGATAAGCGGATCAATCCGCTCATCGGTAATGCCGGAGTGTCGGCTGTTCCGATGGCTGCCAGAATTTCAAACAATCTCGGCCTTGAATATGATCCGACCAACTATCTGCTCATGCACGCTATGGGTCCCAATGTGGCCGGTGTGATCGGATCGGCAGTCGCTGCAGGTGTGCTCCTCAGCTTCCTTGGTTAAAATTAATAGTGTTATAGCTATTAAAATTATTAGAGTTATAACCCCTTTTTGATAAACTGATAAAGAGAGCTTTAAAGCTCTCTTTATTTTTTATCAAATTCTTTAATAAAACTATTCAAACCTTTTCATCAGTATCATTGTTATATTATTGGATGTTTTCACCTCATTGCACAGTCGCACTATCTGCAATGCCTTGTCTTGGAAACTATACACCTTGAAACACACTCTCCTCACGCATAAAAACACACTCTCTTCTCACATACTCACCTTAAAGAGAAGGATCACCTTATCATCAGTTAGTTTAAACAACCATTCATCAACCGAGCTAACTAAATTCATAGAGGAATGATTACGGACGAAGTCATAAAAGAAATATATAAAACCTACGGTAAGCCCCACAAGCATCGTGAGGAGCTCCGTCTTGAATATTTCATAGACCTTCTGAGCGAATTTCATAAACTCTCAATCGTTGACGATGACGAAATCATTGTCGAGAATCTTGAGGAGTTTAATCCGTTCAGAAGATTCCTTATTCGAGGCCTCCATGCCATTATTGAATTTGACAGATTCGTTGCATTCGTTTTCCAAGGTCATATTCTCTTTTTCGGGAAAGAAGAACCCTCTCTTCAGGTTCACATGCGTCCTGAAAAGAAACGTTCTATTTGGGATTCTATCTTTGGTGGTGACGATGATTTTTAAAAACTAAGACAACCTTGGTACACCAAAAACCATTATTATAAGTTCACTCAAAAAGCAGTATTCAAATACCCCCAATTAAGGTAATTAATTAATGAAAAAATGACGGAGGCATCATTATATTCAAGATGCCTCCGTCTCTTTTTCGTTTTTGACTTCGCCAATCAAACTGTTGATTAGTTAAGGTCCATTATATCGAATCCTTCTGACAATTCTTCATCATTAAATTCATCAGCCGGATAAATGTCGATATCTTCAAATTCCTCCGCCTTCTTCTGAGCGGAAGCATCAACCTTCTTCTCAAAAGAGTCAAGATCGATAAATTGCTTGGGGCCCTTTCCGCGCTTCATCGTACACAATGGATCTGTGAGATGACGCGAAGGGATGATTTCTTTAAGTTCCATAAAGAAACAACGCTGGGTGAGGTAGTCAAATTCAAAAATCAGACGCTGTCCCTCCTCTTCTATAAGCTCACTTAACGGTGTGTCTTCCATTAGCCACAGGTCCGTGTCGCTCGACGACTGACCCATATCTTCAAGTGTGATTTCCTCCTGCTTGTTCCATTCATCATCACATAGAAAGAATGAATCCAATTCATCCTTAGTGAAATCTACGCTATCAAGAATGGCATTTCTAAATTGAAGGAATGTGTTCTCCGAATCAATTTCAATTTCGCGCGAGAAGTTGTTTACTTCATCGCTAACCAATTTGAATCTGTAAACCATATTATCTTTCTTGTGTTTTATTGTCTTTTATTTCTTATTTACGATGCGAAATTAATTCATTTGTCTCTATTATTCAAATATTCTATACATAATTTTTCTCTCTATATTGCACATTTTATACAATATTTTTACAAAATGTCATTTTTTTTATTTTACAATAAAATTGAGGTGGCAGAGAACCCTAAAGAGTCCCTGCCACCTCAATTTTCTTGTTAAAAAGGAACAGCCCTGTTAAGCCGAGTCCTGTTTATTTCTTTAGAAGGTCATACTTTTTAAACACCTTTTCAATAGCCTCAAGCGAACGTGTCACCTGATCTTTCGTATGAGTCGCCATAAGCGAATAGCGGATAAGCGTGTCTTGAGGAGCGACTGCAGGAGTGACCACCGGATTAACAAACACACCCTCATCAAGAAGGTCGCGAGTGACATGGAAAGTCTTATAGTCATCACGGATGAAGAGAGGGATAATGGGGGTTGAAGTATTGCCTATCTCGCATCCCATAGCACGGAATGACTCAAGAGCATAGTTAGTGATAGCCCAGAGGTGTTCCTGGCGCTCCGGCTCTGAAAGCATTATGTCAAGCGCCGCGTTTGCAGCCGCTGTTGAAGCCGGAGTGATTGAAGCAGTGAAGATATATGAACGGGAATGATGACGCAGATAGTTTGTGATAACCTTATCCGTTGCAATAAAGCCTCCAAGCGAAGCAAACGATTTTGAGAAAGTTCCCATAATGAGGTCAACATCGTCGGTCACTCCGAAATGGTCACACGTGCCTCTGCCCCCTTTTCCGAACACACCTATGCCATGAGCCTCATCAACCATTATCTGGGCGTTATATTGTTTTGCCAATCTCACTATCTCAGGAAGATTTGCCACATCGCCCTCCATAGAGAAGACTCCGTCGGTAACTATAAGCTTAACCTTATCAGGATCGCATTTCTTAAGCTGAGCTTCAAGAGATGACATATCGTTATGCTTATACTTAAGATAGTTTGAGAAAGACAGGCGTCTTCCCTCTATGATTGAAGCATGATCCTGTTCGTCAAGGATAACATAATCCTCACGGCCGGTAAGAGTGGAGACAACTCCAAGGTTCACTCCAAAACCGGTGGAATAAAGCATTGCATCCTCTTTTCCAACATAGTCGGCAATGCGGGCCTCAAAATCCTTATGAATATCAAGCGTGCCATTAAGGAAGGGTGAGCCGGCCATGCCTGTGCCATATTTTTTTGTAGCTTCTATCGCGGCCTCGATCACCTTGGGATGATTGGTCAATCCCATGTAACTGTTCGAGCCAAACATAAGCACTTTCTTGCCATTCATCAACACCTCTGTGTTCTGCTCGCTGGAAATTGCTCTGAAATAAGGGTAAATTCCGGCTGCTTTCGCACGCTGCGGAGCGTCATACGCCGATAATTTCTGTTGTAAGGGCTTCATATTTTCTTTATAATTTTGATACGGCTCTAAATTCCGGCTGCCTGCACGGCTTAGCCATAATATCGGAAATAAAGCCTCCTATTTTCCGGTTTATTGGGAATCGTTTTGAGTTTATTCGCTTATTCCTTTATCAGTTCACCTTTCGATCATCTGTTCCAAAATAAGCAAGATTATATTAGATTGCAAAGTTAACAATTTCTATTTTATTTCCACTATTTTAGAGCGTTTTTTTAATCAATTTCATAAAATTTTGTCAAATTTGGCAAAATTGTCACAATTTTCCCTTATCAAACTCAAAAAAATTATTTATTAATTTTCAACAAGTTATAAAATAAAGTTAAGTTTTTTGAATATAAAACGACCCATTTAGCATGTCGTTTGTTAATATTAGTGAGAGCACGATTAAGAAGCTCAATGATAAAAACACCGGTTCAAAACGGTTCGCAAGCAGTTTTGAACCGAATTGAAAAACACAAATCGAATAAATTCAAAAACAATAAAACATTATAAAGTCATGGGAAAAATTATTGGTATCGACTTAGGTACAACTAACTCTTGTGTAGCGGTCCTTGAAGGTAAGGATCCTGTTGTTATTCCTAATAACGAAGGTAGAAACACTACTCCTTCCGTTGTAGCTTTCGTTGACGGAGGCGAGCGTAAGGTAGGTGATCCGGCTAAACGTCAGGCCGTAACGAACCCTACTCGCACCATCTATTCAATCAAACGTTTCATGGGTGAAAAGTGCGATCAGGTTCAGGACGAAATCAAACGAGTGCCTTATAAAGTGGTTTGTCAGAACGATATTCCAAAAGTGGATATCGACGGACGTGATTACACTCCGCAGGAGATCTCAGCTATGATTCTTCAGAAAATGAAGAAGACTGCTGAAGATTATCTCGGTCAGCAGGTCACTGAGGCTATCATTACTGTTCCTGCATACTTCGATGATTCCCAGCGTCAGGCTACAAAGGATGCCGGTGAAATCGCAGGCTTGAAAGTTATGCGTATAATCAACGAGCCTACTGCGGCAGCCCTTGCGTATGGTCTTGACAAATCTGATAAAGAGCAGAAAATCGCAGTGTTCGACCTCGGTGGTGGTACATTCGATATCTCAATCCTTGAACTTGGCGACGGCGTGTTCGAGGTTAAGTCAACCAATGGTGATACTCACCTTGGCGGTGATGACTTCGATAACGTAATCATCGACTGGTTGGCTGATGAGTTCCAGAAAGAGGAGGGTGTTGATCTCCGTCAGGATCCGATGGCAATGCAGCGTCTCAAAGAGGCTGCTGAGAAAGCCAAGATTGAGTTGTCAAGCTCAACTTCCACTGAAATCAACCTTCCTTATATCACAGCTACTGCCACAGGTCCTAAACACCTTGTAAAGACTCTCACTCGCGCTAAATTTGAGCAGCTTGCTTCAAAGCTTATCGATGCCGTTAAGGCTCCGTGTGTGAATGCTCTTAAAGATGCCGGCCTCACAGCGGCAGAGATTGATGAGGTGATCCTTGTGGGTGGTTCAACTCGTATTCCTGCAATTCAGGAAAAGGTTAAGGAAATCTTTGGCAAGGAACCCAGCAAGGGCGTTAACCCCGATGAGGTTGTTGCAATTGGTGCAGCTATCCAGGGTGGTGTCCTCAGTGGTGATGTGAAAGACGTACTTCTTCTTGATGTTGTTCCTCTTTCAATTGGTATCGAAACAATGGGTGGCGTGATGACAAAGCTTATTGATGCCAACACTACCATCCCGACTCGTAAGAGCGAGACCTTCTCAACTGCAGCAGATAATCAGCCGGAGGTTACAATCCGAGTTCTTCAGGGTGAACGTCCGATGGCGGCTGATGATAAGCTCCTTGGTGAGTTTAACCTTGGCGGCATAGCACCCGCACCGCGTGGAGTTCCTCAGATTGAAGTTACATTCGAGGTTGATGCCAACGGTATCTTGAACGTTACAGCTAAGGATAAAGCCACAGGCAAAGAGCAGTCAATCCGTATCGAGGCTTCCAGCGGGCTTAGCGATGCAGAAATCCAGCGCATGAAGGATGAGGCAAAAGCTAATGAAGAGGCTGATAAGAAAGCTAAGGAACGTGCCGACAAGCTTAACCACGCCGACAGTGTTATCTTCCAGACTGAGAAACAGCTCTCCGAGCTTGGCGACAAGATTCCTGCAGATAAGAAAGCGGCAATCGAATCAGCTATCGAGCGTCTGAAAGAAGTTCACAAGAATCAGCTTGTAGAGGATGTTGATTCTGCAGTTAAGGCTGTAACAGACGCATTGCAGGCAGCATCACAGGATATCTACAACGCACAGCAGGCAGCAGGTGCCGGCGCACAGTCCGCTCCTGAGGAGCCAAAGCACGGCGAAGAAAAAGATATCACCGACGTTGACTTCGAGGAAGTGAAATAAGAGACATAAAACAATCCGTATAAGAAGGGAGCGTAACTCAGTGAGTTACGCTCCCCTTTGTTATTATAGGCTTTCAAATTCTGAACTATTCGAATTTTTCGAATAGTTGCAGTTTTAAAAATTTAAATACTGAGAATGTTTCGTTTCTTCATAAAATATTGTTCCCCTGCGCATTTTCCCAAACAAGTCTATGTATATACATTTTCATATCAGGTGCGTTACGTTGATTTTTTTATACTTGCTTCCCATACCGAGGGCAAAAGCCATTTGGTCCTTGATGATAAGTTCTCCCTTTTGCAGGCCGGCAATAGCGGTGCGGATCTCTTGGAGTTCCGTTCCACTTACACCGAATAGGTCTTTGATAACCTTGTCGTCGATTGTCTGCTGCTTCATAATTAAGGGATACTGAGCGTTAGCGAAGAAGTCAAAGCCCTTGTTCTTGAAGTCAGCCATATTCTGCGTAGCGAGAATAATCGACAATCCCTTATTGCGTCCTACCGCAATAAGGTTTCGGAGCGGTCGGTTGTCGAAACTCAACATATAGTGAGCCTCGTCGATGATTGAGAAGTGGCGAATCTGCACAACATCGTCATTGACGGCTTGTTTGTCGAGCTGTTCATAGATGTTGTTGAGTTTCGACATCAGGAAGTACACGATTGCTTTTGCAATCGGGCCGTCTTTAGGATAACCGTCCATTTTGACGATGAAGCTGTCGCCCACGAGGTCGGCTTTATCTTCCGTGTCAAAAATATTGGCGCGGTCAAGTTGCTTAAGAATTGACGAGATAGAATCGTCCTTGTCGGGGTCTTTCATTCTCGACTGATATTCTTTGAGAATTTCCGTGAATGTAATAGGCGCACCATTAGTCCGCTTATAACATTCCACGATAGCCTCGCTCAATCGGTTGCTCATATTTGAGCTTGGAGAAAGGCGGTCGAGCGATGCGAGAGCCGAAGCCATTTCAGTCGAGTAAAGATTTATCTCATTGATAGGACGATTAGTAAAATCCTTAAACGGAGTGAACGGCAGTGGTCGTTCTATCGGGTCGAGTATGCAAGAACGGTCAACGTCGAAGTTTGAGAGCCAGTGATTATTCTGAATATCACTGAACTCACCCTTGTAGTCAAACAAGAGGAAGTTGACCGGGTAACTGCTTTCGGAAGAAAGTGCGCGGATCTGCTGCATCAATACGGCAAGCAGATTGGTCTTGCCGGAGCCGGTTGCACCTGCTATAATGATTTGTGCATTGGTAATAGCGCGACTGTTGATGTCCAGGGTCGCTTCCATTTCTGCATCACCATAGTTGCCGATAAACAGATTGAGAGCCGGTATATCTTTTGCAAGACCAGCCCTGCCTCCCTGCGAGAAAAGATAATTTTCGAGATTATTGTCAGATAATAATGTGTCGCGTCCGCGATACATTTCAGCACCGATTATTCGGGATAGGACACGATTGTTCGATAAGTCAAGCGAAGAATCGTGATAGCGTAATTTAATTAGAGCCGAGTATAAAGGCGACAACTCCTGATGCGTAAAGAAACTAGGTACGAAGCGATTACCCGTTTGCAGTTTCATCGTTTCAACAATGGCTTCATCACGTTTGCCGGGTGTCGAAAGCCCCACGAGCAAACAAATACGCATCAGCTTATTATTAGGAATAGCATAGCGACGCTCATTGCCGGCAGAGCGCGAAAGATTGATAAGCGATTCAATCTTATCTTTGAGCGGTGCGAACTCAGAGTTGAAGTTTTCAGGGACGTAAATATCTCCAAATTGTAATGGCATGGCGTTACTGATTTAATTCGATTCCAAAATAGCCGTCGCCGACGGTTGTTTTCTGTTCTTCCACATCTCTATTGAGCGTATAGGTCTTGGATATGAAGGCTTCGAGTTTCTTGTAATCACTATCGGGACGTACCTCAGAAGTGGTACATAACAGGATTGTCTGCTCAGCGAGATTGGGGAAGTATTCCTCAAACAGCATTTCGCGGCTCTCATTATCAAGAACGCCCATCACAGTATCAATCATTACAGGCGGATTATAGTCGCCGAGGTTACGAAGCACTTTCAGAAGAACCTGAATGAAAATCTGCTTTGAAGCAGCGTTAAGCTGATTAAGCGAGATCTGGTTTCCTTTGGTATGGAAGATTTTGATATTGAAATTTTCCATACTGTCGCTCAATTCAACGCGCCCGATGTGCCCTTTATAGGACACGAGCAAGCGATTGAGTTGCTGTTGCATCTCGCTTTCAATCTGCGCCTTCTTCTTTTTCAAAAGGCTGTCAGCAACTTTCTCGAAGAACGGTTTGAGTTTTACGAGGGTGTCGTATTTCAAATCCGGCTCTTGCT
>CAMWXH010000090.1 GCA_947178165.1 uncultured Porphyromonadaceae bacterium
TTTTTCGCATGTGCCAGAAAGAGAAAGAGGCCGCCTAAACTTGTTAGACAGCCTCTTTCCATAAATCTTTCCGTATTTTTCGGAAAGATTTATTATTTTTGTCCGTATGAAACGGAAAAATAAAAATTTAGCTCCGCCACCACTTTTACTTGATTTATATTTTCAACACTAACTTAATTTTATTATCTTTGCAATTATAAAGTTTGACTTTATAATTGCAAAGAATGTGGATAAACAGGACATTATCATCTAAGTTGCGACAACTTGCAACCAAGTTTCCAGTCGTCACCCTGACCGGCCCCCGCCAATCCGGGAAGTCTTCGCTATTAAAAAAAGAATTTCCCGATTATAAATACGTGTCACTTGAAAATATTGACACTAGGGATTTTGCCCTTTCAGACCCTTTGGGATTCATAAAGACTTATCCGGAAAATGTTATCATTGATGAGGCCCAACGGGTTCCATCCCTCTTTTCTTATCTCCAGACCCACGTTGACGAATTTGATAAGCCCGGCATGTATCTTCTTGCAGGCTCACAAAATTTTCATCTTATGGAGGCAATTGACCAGTCGCTAGCCGGTCGTACAGCCCTCCTTACCCTCCTTCCTCTGTCTCGTGCGGAGCTTAATGCCGCAGGACTGCTTAATAACGAGATTAATGCCCAGATCTTCTTTGGGTTCTATCCTCGCATATATTCCATGGATATTGATCCATTGGATTTTTATCCTGCCTATATCTCCACCTATGTGGAAAGAGATGTGAGGGCCATGATCAAGATAGGAGATCTCAATAAATTCATTAAATTCATTCGTCTGTGTGCCGGAAGAATCGGACAGCTCCTCAATATGGCGGCTATAGCCACGGAGACCGGCGTATCCATCCCTACAATAGATTCATGGCTCTCAATTCTTGAGGCAAGTTATATAGTATATCGTCTCGAGCCAAATTTCAACAACTATAACAAACGTATTGTCAAGACTCCGAAAATATATTTCTATGATACAGGATTGGCATGCAATCTGCTTGGAATAACATCGCCCGACCAAATTGAAACGCACTTCTTGCGCGGGGCACTTTTTGAAAACCTTGTAATAAATCAATTTGTAAAGGATGGTCTCAATGCCGGACGACGTCCCGACCTTAGTTTCTGGAGAGACAGCGCCGGATTAGAGGTGGACCTAATTCATACAAAGGGTATGGATCAGTTCGGTTATGAAATAAAATCCGGTCTTACCTTCAACCCCGATTTCTTTAAGGGACTAAAAAAATGGAGCATCCTTTCCTCAACTCCTCCCGACAGATTAAACGTCATATACGCCGGAGATGAGTGGTTAAAAACCTCCAGTGGAAATGTGATCCCTTTTCAAGCATTTTTATGTAACTGAGTTTTATTAAAGAAGGGAAACAAAAAAAAAACTTTGCAATTATAAAGTCTGACTTTATAATTGCAAAGTTTTTTTCTTTTTACAATGTAATTTACGGTTTCTCCACAATCCCTTTTGATTTGCGGCCGTTGATGGCAATCATAAGGGGTTTATCGAATTTCACCACCTTCACCCTCTCGGTCTCCCTCTCCGCCGGAAGCGACGCGAGATACTCCGTGTCGATATATCCATTTCCTCCGGCAGGGTCAACCGTGAAATAACCCACTCCGAAGCTGGTGAGGTTCTGGAAGAAATGCGTGCCCTGCGAAGGCTCTATGCGGTAACCGGGCAATGCTGTCTCGACAATAAGGCGCGCTCCCGAAATCTGCGGCCATTTCACAGGAACTCCCAATGCCGAATCGGAAGAACCCCAGCGTCCCGGCCCTATCAGCACGTATGGCTCACCCGCGGCCACCATCTCCGAGTTGATTTTCTCAATCTCCTGCGCCACCTCCGGATTATAGGAGGAATTGAAATTCTCCGGCTTGACATAGACTAAGTAACGGACATTATCCATTATGCCATGCCCTAACGCCGTGTCAGAACGGAGAATCAGCTTATCGTCGGGAACATCAAGAATCTTGTCGTCGAGCATCTCTTTCTTATCCACAATCGGACGTATCTGAAGCCAATAGACTGTCCCTTTCTCCCCATTCTTCCCCTTGGTGGGGTTGATGTTGCCGGCAAACTCTATCTCAACGGGACGCCCCATCTCATACTGACCGGTGGAGAGCATGAAATCGAGAATCTCAGCCAACGGGAACACGCCATGCTTGAGCACATTGGCAAACGTCACGAGCTTTCGTCCCTTTCCTATGTCGCTGTCGCGGATAAGGCCGTCATAGAGGTCGAATGTGGAGACAAGATACTTCAAGGCTCCTGTCTTTGCGGCATCAGCCACAGGGATCTTGACTATGTTGAAACTGTCGTCAACCTTAAACTCATAATCGTCGCCCACAGCCGACGGGAGGGCGAAAAGATTGCGCTGTGTGTCGCGGAGCGCGGTTTCAACGGTTGAGGTCTGGATAATCTGAGTAGGATGCTTCGGAGAGAACCGGAGGGCGAGACCGCCGTCAACTATATATTTTCCTAATCCGACAGCTACCTCAACTACCCCCTCTTCCGATTTCTCATCATTGACCGGATAATAGTTAAGCGAACGCCCCACGCCCGAGAAACTCGGGTAATAGAAACCGTCGTGATACTCGCCGGCCACCTCCTGCAATATCACCGCCATCTTCTCCTGGTCAATCACGTTGCTCGTGGCGTTCATATATGCCTTCGAGTCTTTGAAGAATACCGAAGCATACACACTCTTCACGGCATCGCAGATGATTTTCCGGCGTTTCTTCTCATCTTCAACGTATGGAATCATATATGTGGAATAGATTCCGGCGAATGGCTGATAATGCGAGTCCTCAAGCAGGGAACTGCTTCGCACGGCCAACGGCCGTTTCACCACTTCGAAGAATGCCATAAGATCCGACACCACCTCCTCCGGCAATTTGGCCTCAAGGAAATGTTTCAATATCTCCTCATCGGGAGCGTCGGAAAGCGCCATGGGATAAAGGTTGTTGCTATCCATGAACTCGTCGAAGATGTCGGTGCATACCACCACCGTGTGGGGAATGGTTATCTGCACGCCGTCGAAGTCGTCGCAAACCGGATGACGCTTGATGATTGAGTCGATGAAGGCCAGGCCACGCCCCTTGCCTCCTAACGAACCCTCGCCGATTCTGGCAAAATTGCTGTAGTTGTCGTAGAGGTCTTTGTCGAAGATAGCCACCACGCCGCGGTTCTTCATGCGCCGATATTTCACGATGGCCTCAAAAATGAGCTTCCTCACTCTTGTTGCCTCCTCAAGGTCATTGAACTTGAAATTCTTAAGGAGATTGGCTATCGGGAAAAGCGCGCGTGAATAAAGCCACCGGGAGATGCTGTTGTTGCCGCAATAATAGTATAGCGCGCCGGGCGGGATGCGGTCGATATTTTTCTGCAGATCCTTCAGGTTGCGTATGCGCATCAGTTCGTTACCGCTCTCGGGGTCGCGCACAATGAAGTCGCCGAACCCGAATTTTTTCGACACCGCCTCGCGAAGGTCAAGTGCAAGAGTCTTTGAATTCTTGTCGATAAAGGTGTATCCAGCCGCCTCTGCTGGAAAACGGTTCACGCTCTCCTGACTCTCCATGATGACCGGCATATAGGGATAGCGCTTATGTATCTCCTCGCAGAGCTTCATGCCGGCATGCGGATCTTTCTCCCCATCCTTGGGGAAGCGCGAATCGGTGATAACGCCTAACAGGTTGTCGCCATATTTATCCACCAATGCCATCGCCTCCTCATAGTCTCGGGCAAGAAGCACCTTGGAGCGTCCGCGCATTCGCATCATCTGCTCATGTTCGTTGAGGGCTTCCGTGGCAAACCGTTTCGATTGCTTGAGAAGGAATTTGAAGAGGTTGGGGAGGATGGAGGAATAGAACCGGATTGAGTCTTCCACAAGGATGATAGCCTGCACGCCCACTTCGTTGATGTCGTTTTCGGCGTTCATCCTGTCTTCGATAAGCTTTATGATGGCAAGTATCAGGTCAACGTTGCCAAGCCAGGAGAACACGTAGTCCACGCCGCGCATATCCTCGTTGGCAATCTTGCGCCTTACCTCCTTTGAGAATGGAGTGAGCACCACGAAGGGGATGTCGGGATAGAGTCGGTCTATCTCCACAGCTTCGCGGAAAGTCTCGCTTATATCCACGCCGGGCATCGCTATGATAAGGTCGAACGGCTTGGAGGCAAGCACCTCGCGGGCCTCCTCATAATTGGCCACCATTGTGAATCGGGGGGGCGATGAAAGGTTCAGGCCTACATATTCAAAATATACCTGCTCATCCACTCTTCCATCCTCTTCAAGCATGAAGGCGTCATAGGGGGTGGCGATAAGCAAGACATTGAAGATGCGGCGTTGCATCAGGTCCTTGAAAGCCGTGTCTTTCAGGTAGAGACGGCTCAGCATGTTCTCATCGAAGTTTTTCATGACTCTCGGTATATATTCTCTCTGTTTTGCTTTTTCTCTATCGGCATAATGCCATATATCAAGGAAGCCCGTCCTATATGGGCGGGCTTCCTTGATATTGATGTTTCAATCTTTATTGTTCTCCGCCAAGAATGCCTCAATGGCATCGGGCATCGACCGATGTTTGGCTGTGGGAGCCTGCACATCGAGGCGCAGTCCGGCTTCCTCCACAGCCTTGGCTGTGGTCGAGCCGAATGTGGCTATGCATATCCCCTCCTTATCCTGATCAAACTCGGGGAAATTCTTTTTCAGGCTGGCTATTCCCGCCGGGCTGAAGAAGACAAGCATATCATAATCCAGGCTTTCCCCGGGCTGGAAATCATTGCTCACGGTGCGATACATCACCGCCTTCGTCACGTCAAGCCCTTTCTCGCTCAAGCTCCGGATATCATCCTTATGCACATCCGAGATCGGGAAAAGGAATTTCTCCTTGTCATTCTTTATCAAGGCCGCCATGAGCTGTTCGTCGTCGAGCTTGCCGGTCTTTCCGAATGAAATCTTACGCTTGCGATAGACTATATATTTCTGCAAATAAAGCGCGATAGACTCCGTGGTGCAGAAGTAACGCATCGTGTCGGGCACTTTCACCCTCATCTCCTCGCACAAACGGAAAAAATGATCCACGGCCGTGCGGCTCGTGAATATCACTGCAGTGTAATCGGCCAGGTTGATTTTCGACTGGCGAAATTCCTTTGCCGTCAGGCCCTCCACTTTGATGAATGGCCTGAACACCATCTCTACTCCATATTTGGCGCAGATATCATAATAGGGCGACTTTTCCGAGGAGGGTTGGGGCTGGGATACTAATATCTTCTTAACTTTCATGAGCTAATATTTTCTGCTTTGCAGATGGCCTGTCTCCGGGTTATTTCCAACCGTTTTTTACAATAAAACCGAACACAGCTGCAAGGTAGCAAGGTAGGTAAGTATCAATGGAACTATTTCTACGCTGCAAAGGTAGTACAAAAATAGCATCCAAGAAGTAATTTGAGTGAAAAAAATGCGAAAACCTTTATAAATAAATATAATTTTGCCCAAAATTAACACTCCGGCGGCTATTTCAAGCAACACCGGCACCCACGGTTCGTAGCAGATGGAAAGGGCCGCGAGGGGCAGCAGAAGCACTACTTCAAGTCCCTGTGACGCGCCGGCTCCCTTGAGCCACATCCGGGCGCGCTCGCGGTCGGTGAACACGTATCCTATCACCCAATAGGCTATGCACATCAGCAACGCATACACCCCCATCATCCCTACGCATATCGCTATCCCGAGCGCCGGGCGGTCGGGTATCGAGAAACTTGCGCCCGCCGCCACATCCCCCACATCGAGCATGACTGTCTGCCACAGCAAGACACCGCAGGCACACACCCAAAGCACATTAAGGAGGATTAGGAACGAGGTCTCCTTGACCGTGTCGTCGAAAGCGTTCTGACGTATCCTCACCTCTGTGAGGTCGCTGACAACTGCTTTCAGGTATTTTACATTATTCTTGAATTTCAAGGCAACCGCACAGAATAGCGCCACCAGCACAACCCACACTATCGACATCCCTAACGATTCAGGGTCTTCGGCCGGATGCGGTTCGCGGATCACCGGATTCTCCACAATGAGCCCATAGACCGGCTCAGGCAATGAATCGGTCAGCAATGAGTCGGGCAATGCCGGGGGAATCGGCAATCCGGCCGAATTATATATCGGCCCCGATATGCTGTCGGTCGTTATCTGCTTCATTTCAGCCAACCCTCGGTTTTATACCACTCCACACTCCTTTTCACACCCTCTTCAAGCGATATTTCAGGATTGAACCCGAATTCACGGGTGGCCTTCGACACGTCAACATTCCAGTTGCGTTGCTTCATTATATGATACTTGTCGCTGTTAAGGGTTGAGGGCTTCATCCTGAGCATCCCGATCTTCTCGGCTGCCCACGACACAATCTTCAGCCCCCATACCGGCACCCGCACCGGGAGCACGAATCCTTTCCCTATCACCTTGGAGCAGATCTTGCGGAACTCTTTCTGAGTGTAGCTCCTCGGCTCGGAGATATTGTAAACCTCCCCTGTAGGGGCTTTCTCCAGCGCATCATATACCGCGCGGGCAAGGTCTTCAACATAAATGAAAGTGAGCATCTGCTTGCGGAAACCCACCGAGAAGTCGAAACCTTTCTTTACGGATTCGAACATAAGGAAATAATCATGGTCGCGCGGCCCATAGATCCCTGTAGCGCGAAATATGATGTAGGGGATTCCTGAAGAAAGCAGGCACACCTCGGCTTTCAGTTTTGAAGAGCCATAGCGAGTATTGGGAGAGGGAATCATCTCCTCAGTGAAAGGGGTGTAGTTCCGCTCATCGCCCGGGCCCATAGCCGAAAGAGAACTCATATAGAGGAATTTCTCAGGCACCATCTCAGCAAGCTTCAAGGCATTCGTGAAATCGCGGAGATACTCATAATTGATGCGGTTGAAATCGAGATAGCGCACCACCTTTGTCGCCCCGAGATTATAGACAATATAATCCCACTTCTCCCCCTCCGGGAGCGCGGCGCGAAGCCTTTCAGCCCAACCGTGAGGCTTATCGAAATCAAGCTCCAGGAACCGGATGCGCTCATCATCAAGCCATTTGCGCGAAGTCGTGGCCCGCACTCCGGCCCACACCTCATATCCGCGCCGAAGACCCTCGGCAACCATAAACCCTCCGGCAAATCCTCCTGCCCCAACCACAAGAACTCTCTTCACTGTCTTTTCTTAATTAAATTCTCTATCAATCTCCCCTTCTCCCTCATCATCGCGAAGCCGTTTCCGTCCGAGGCTCCCTCATCACCGCGAAGCCGTTTCCGCCCGGGGCTATGCCCCGTAAAAAAGCTGTTCTGTTACGGAGCTCGGCTCCGGCTCGCGCCCCTAAAGCAGCCCGAAAGAATATCCTTCCTCAAGCAGCCATTCTATAGACTCCGCCAAAGCAGTCTCAAGCTTTTCGCGGCTCTTTAACGAATCATGAAAGACTATTATCGAGCCGGGGCGAGCATACCTCTTCACATTCTCCACCACCCGGGGGGCATCAAGCCTCTTGCTGTAATCGCGCGTCACCAGGTCATACATGATAATCCGGTATTTCGAAGCAAGGATCTTCGCCTGTTTCCGGCGGAGCCAGCCGTGAGGCGGGCGGAAAAGGTCTGAACCTATCAGCCGGTTAGCCTCTTCAACATCGCGCAGATAGCGCCTCGTATCGCAATGCGAACCCTGAAGGTGATGCATGGTGTGATTGCCGACCCTGTGGCCGCGCCGTCTCACCTCCTCGAACACCTCCGGATATTTCCTCACATTATCGCCCACCATAAAGAAAGTGGCTTTTACGCCATATCGGTCAAGCACGTCAAGCACCCATGGCGTCACCTCCGGTATCGGGCCGTCATCAAAAGTGAGGTACACCCTGCGCTCATCGCCCGACGGAATCCTGAAGATTCCGTCGGGGTTAAGCATGCGGAATATCTTTGGAGGCTGTTCTATAAGCATCACTCCGGATGATTACGTTCATACTCCTCATATATGCGGCGCGATCGGTTCATGTCAACCTTCGTGGATTGAAGCACCTTGTTCATCTCCTCATCCGTGACGCCGGCGCTCTTCACCTGCTCCACATATCCATAAAACACGGAGTCGATATATTTCTGGTCGAGCGGCGCGGCGGCATACTCCTCCCGGTTCATGGCGGCCATCTCATTGACCAGCCCGGCCCACGTCTCCAGCTCCTGAAGCACTGACTCCACCGTCACCCCTCCCTCTTCTGATGAGGAATAGGCCGCGGAATTCAGTTTGGTGAAATACTCGCGGTTGAAACCGAATCTTTTCAGAAGGGCATCAACCTTCTTGGGGTCTCCTCCGTAACGTTCGTATGCGTCGATGAAGTTCTGCATCTGATATGGAATCCAGCGCGACTCGGTGGTCATGCTCATTCCCGGGCCAAACTGCTGAGCCATGGCATTGTTATAAGCCACATATTGCATCAGGCGTTCCATCTGAGAATAAAGCATCGTCGCGGCCTTCTTGCGGAGCTCCGGGTTATTGGTTGATTCGGCAATCAACCCGTAATATTCCGGAAGCGAGAGTGCGACAGTGATACCGTAGCGCGTCACGGCCTCTCCAAGATTTTTCTCTATGAGGTTCAAGGCTTGCAACGCCTGCTGATACTTCCTGTTGGCTTCCTTGCTCTTCCCTTCGGCTGTCAGTTCGTCGCCCTCCACGATCAGTTGCTGAGCCACGTCGAGGATCGAATTGCGCGTAGCCATAAGCATACGTCTCGCTGTCTCGTCGAAATAAGGCCGGCTCTCGGCAGTGGCATTTTCAGCGCCGCCCCAGCGATATTTCTTTGTCACCACATCAAACGCCCTGTCGGTCCGCGCCGGAAGCCCTTCCTGCAATGTTGGCACAAGCTGATGGGTCATGCCGGTTGACACAAGATAATTCGAGAGGCCCGCATGGTATTCCGAACCTACCGACGAACACCAGTAGATCGGACGCGGCCATCCTTCAGCGGCATTTGTGGCGATGATATCGAACATGAGGAGTTCGCTCAGGCTCACATAGCCCTTGCCCTTTATAGAGGGAGCATTGGCAAGGTCGATCACAATCTCATTGACGATTCGGTCGGAATCCTTGGCGGCCACAAGGCCACGCTCTATCACTTTCTTCTTGTCAACAGGTATCGTTACCACTCCGCTCGGCAATTCCGGATAGCCGTAATCCTGATTATACGCTTTGCCGGAATAGACTGCCTTTATTGATGTCAGGAGATCCACCGGGGCACGTTCCTGGCCCACAAGGGTGACATCCGCCTTGCCGTAAGCGATATCTTCGGGGCGCGCTGTGAATTTGACAGGTGCCGCCTCGTAGCTCTGCTTCATCTGCTGGTTGGCATACCAGTCGGAAGCGAGATAACTGAGGTTGATTATCTTGACATCCGGTCTCACCCCCTCAACCTCCTGTGCATACCACAAGGGGAAGGTGTCGTTATCTCCGTTGCAGAACACAATCGCATTCGGCTCAAGGCTCTCAAGATAATTCACGGCATAGTCGCGCGCCGCATAGCGTCCGGAGCGGTCATGGTCATCCCAGGTCTGGCTCACCATCTGTATCGGTATCACAAGACCCAACAGGCAGGCCAAGGCCGCCGCATAGAGGGAGCTCTTCGATCCTTTATCCTCCTCAAGGTTGAACAGATTGTTTTCCCATTTGTCCGGATTATAATTGCGTGGAGCAGGCACGGGAGTTTCCATCTCCTCAATCGCCTTCTTGGTCTCTTTGCTTCCCAATATCAGGCGCAGCAGACACCACAATCCTGCCACACCCATTCCGATCCAGATGGCATAGGCATAGAATGAGCCGGCAAAAGCATAGTCGCGCTCGCGAGGCTGCTGCGGGGGCTGGTTAAGGTAGAGCACGATGGCGATACCTGTCATGAAGAAAAGGAAGAACACCACCCAGAACTGCTCTATACCCCTCTTTCCGGCAAACGACTGCCAGAAGATACCGATGATGCCGAGGATAAGAGGCAGCATGTAATACACGTTATGCCCTTGGTTATCCTTCCCTAAATCGTCGGGAAGAAGGCTCTGGTCGCCGAGGCGCGCATTGTCGAGCAATGGTATGCCCGAAATCCAGTTGCCTGCATCGAGTTCACCCTGCTGGTTGAGAAGGTCGTTCTGACGGCCGGCGAAGTTCCACATGAAATAGCGCATATACATGTGGATAAGCTGATAATTGAAGAAATAAGAGAGGTTCTGCGCGTATGTAGGCCGATAAGCCATCTTCTGGGGAAATACCACCTGATTTGTCATCGGATTCAATGTCGGCTGCCCGTTAAGGTCATACTCAGGCACTTTCTCCCCTGTGGTGGCATCCACTGCATAAAGCTCTTTGATGTTGGCCGGTGTTGTGTCGAGTGTCACCCACGTGCGGTAAGCATCGCGGTGCATGCGGCTATAGATTCGGGGGAAGAGCATATTGAGTTCAGGATTGAGCTTCGGCTCATCCTTATATCCCTTCTTCACGTAATAATCGCCGCCACGCTGTGCAAGAGCCTGATTGTTCTTCACGTCGGAACCCGACATGAACTCGCTCCCTTTAGGCTCGGCGTTCCTTACACCCTTGGCATACTCAACCTCGCCCTTGTCGATAATCTGATTATACACAGGCACACTGTATGTGAACGGAGTACCGTCATCGTTAAGCTCACCGGTCTCTATGCTCTGATTACCCATAAATTTCTTCTGCACTCCCGAATTTATAGTCTCACCATAAAGCAGCGGAGTCTCTCCATATTGCTCGCGGCTGAGATAGGAAGCGAGGTCAAACACATTGTCCGGGGAATTCTGGTTCATCGGGGTGTCGGCACTCGAACGGATGAGGATAAGTGCATAGCTTGAATAACCTACGAATATGACCGCAATGCTCCATAATATTATATTGAGAGTGCGGAAAGGCAGCGGACGCTTGTCAAGGAAGAGCCACGCGGCAAGCGCTGCCATCAATACCCAGCCAAGCCACCATCCGGAACCGATGAACAGCATTCCGGAGATAAATACGGCAACTAAAAAGCTCACCTTTATAGCGGTGACAGACTTGCACGCCCTGAAAGATGCGATAGCCCAGATAAAGATTGCAGCCGCAACGAAAGCATAGATCAATGCTCCCGTATTGAATGAACAGTGAAGCACATTCACAAAGAATAGTTCAAACCTCTGCGCCATCTTGATGAATCCCGGAACAAGTCCGAAGAGCACAAGAGCCACTATCACGAAGGATATGAGAAGGGCAACAAGAGATTTTTTCAGATTCATATCCTTCCACTTTCTGTAGGCAAACACAAGCACGATCGCAGGGATGCAAAGGAGGTTGAGAAGATGCACCGCAATGCTCACGCCTATAACGTATGCAATAAGGATAAGATATCGGTCGGAATGAGGAAGGTCGGCACGGTTTTCCCATTTCAAGATGAGCCAGAACACTAAAGCCGTGCAGAAGGAGGAGAAAGCATATACCTCTCCCTCAACAGCAGAAAACCAGAAAGTGTCGCTCCAGCAATAAGCCAATGCTCCGACAACACCGCTGCCCATTATAATGAGATATTTCGACAAGGAAATCTCCTCCTTCATATCGTCTCTGACCACAAGCCGGCGCACAAGATGCGTGATGGTCCAGAAAAGGAGAAGGATGGTGAGTGCGCTCAGCAATCCGCTCATGGCATTCACCATGACGGAAATCTTCGAAGCATCTGGCGCAAAATTAGCGAAGAAGCGGGCAGTAAGCATAAAGATAGGGTTGCCCGGCGGATGGCCCACCTCAAGCTTGTCAGCCTGGATAATAAACTCACCGCAATCCCAATATGATGCGGTAGGCTCAAGAGTGAGCCAATAAGTGACAAGAGCGATCACGAAAATCACCCATCCTGTCACATTGTTGATGAGGTTATATTTCTTTGTAAGCATTTCTATGGATATCTAATGCCATAATAATCTGCAAAATTAGCATTAAAAATTGATATTTGAAAATAAAAAAGCGAGCCTGATCATCTGATCAGGCTCGCTAAAGGCGGCGATTACCTACTCTCCCGCTTTCGCAGTACCATCGGCGTGATAAGGTT
>CAMWXH010000091.1 GCA_947178165.1 uncultured Porphyromonadaceae bacterium
TTCTATAACCTTGTCAAGATATATTTTTCTTTCTATTCTCATAATATTCCGAAAAAATGTCATTTGTGACATTTTTTCGGAATACAAAGTTAGTCATAAATTTCATTCAGACCAAAAAATAGGGAATACTTTCACTTCGTCCATCTCAAAAGCCTATTCAGCATACGAAATACTAAGCAGGGAAAAAATCGTAATTGTATTTTAATTTGGTTAGTTAAATAAATATTCCTACCTTTGCAACGCAAACTCAGAAAAATGGCAAGCATTATGCCTGACTGAGTTATTAATTTTATAATTTTTAGGGGTGTTCAGCTAAGGTGCAGGCAAGAGAGCCTGTATTGCTGATCTGAGATCATACCCTTTGAACCTGATCCGGGTAATACCGGCGTAGCGAAAATCATTATGAATAAAAAAATCTTTCCGGCAACTTTCGTTGCTATGGGAGCGTGCTGCATCTTTGCGCACGCAGAAAGCAATGGTGTGGTTTCACAAGATTCCATTGCTACAGTTCTTAACGAATTGGAAGTTGTGGCCAATCGAGCTACACGTACAACACCAGTCGCGTTTACAAACATTTCAAAGGAGGAACTCCTGGAAAATAATGACGGGCGCGACATCACCTACCTTCTCCAAGCAACACCTTCTGTTATCACCACTTCCGATGCAGGCTCCGGCATCGGCTACACTTCAATGCGCGTAAGAGGCACCGACGGCTCCAGGATAAATGTAACAGCCAACGGTGTGCCAATCAATAACCCTGAAAGCCATAATGTCTATTGGGTCAATATGCCCGATCTTGCTTCCTCGCTTAGAGATGTCCAGATTCAACGTGGCGCCGGAACGTCAACCAACGGAGCGGGAGCATTCGGGGCAAGCATCAATATGATCACTGATGCACCATCAGAAAAGCCATACGCAGAACTCTCGGGGGCCTACGGAATGTATAACACCAACAGGGAAACAATCCGCGTAGGATCCGGAATGTTGGGAAACCATTGGAGCTTTGATGCACGCATAAGCCATCTTGGATCAGATGGATATATCGATAGAGCCACCACCCAGCTATGGAGCTATTTCGGCCAAGCCTGCTATAAATCATACAATACGCAGGTAAGGCTTCTTGCCTTCGGAGGGAAGGAGAAAACCTATATGGCCTGGGATTATGCCTCCAAAGAACAAATGGAGGAATTTGGCAGAAGATATAATCCTTGCGGGGAATATACTGATTCAGAAGGGAACCGTGCCTACTATGCCGACCAGATGGATAACTATATCCAGCACCACTTTCAACTTCTTTTGTCGCAGCATCTTGGAGAAAATTTCTATCTGAATGCAGCACTTCACTACACTAAAGATAACGGTTATTACGACCAATACAAAACCAAACGCACCCTTGTGGAGTATGGACTGCTACCCTTTTATAATTCAGACGGAGAATTAATCAAGAAATCAGACCTGATTAGGCTGAAAAACAATGTTAACCATTTTGGCGGAGGTTCGGTCAACCTCAATTTCCGCAATGAAAAATGGAACGCAACGTTCGGATTTGCAACAACTGACTTTTATGGTCATCACTTCGGACAAATAAAATGGGTGAGGAATTATATCGGGGCAATTGATCCGTTGCAGAAATATTATGACAATAATGGTCATAAATTGGACATCAATACATATCTGAGAGCAACTTATACCATCAACACATATCTCTCAGCCTTTGCAGACATGCAATTCCGTCATATAAGATATACCATCAAGGGAGCATCCGACAATTATGACTGGAATACAGAAGCTCCTGCTCAATTGAACGTGAAGGAGAACTGGAATTTCTTCAATCCTAAATTGGGACTCAACTTGGAGATAGGAAACCATCGTGCATTCGCATCCTGGGCCGTGGCTCAGAAAGAACCGACACGTGATAATTTCACAGATGCCGATCCCGGTCATTATCCCACATCAGAATATCTCAACGACTTTGAGCTTGGTTATAACTACTCAACTACACTCTTCACTGTCGGGGCAAACCTCTATTACATGCTCTATAAGAATCAGCTTGTCGCCACAGGTGAATTATCCGATACCGGCAATCCTCTTAGCGTAAATGTCCCCAAATCTTATAGAATGGGCATTGAATTGCAAGGAGCCATAAAACCGTGTGACTGGTTTGACTGGAATCTAAATCTGACGCTTTCACGCAACCGCATAAAGGATTTCGTTGAATATATCTATGAAGATGAATGGACAAATCCTATCACCATAAATTGCGGAAACACTCCAATTGCATTCTCTCCCGATTTCATTCTGAACAATGCCTTTAATTTTCACGTAAAGGGGTTCGATGCCTCGCTTGAAAGCAGATATGTCAGCAAACAGTATATGACGAATGCACATAGCGAAGAAGCCGTGCTCGACCCCTATTTCGTCAGTGATCTGCACTTAAGCTATACCTTTAAGAAAATAATTGGCATCAAAGAATTGAAAGTCGGTTTCTCCATTTATAACATATTCAATGAGAAATACTTCAACAACGGATATGCCGGTGCCGGATACTATATGGATGGCGACCAACGTGTAATTTACCGCTATGCCGGATATGCCGCCCAGGCACCGGCACACGTTATGGCTACTTTGACCTTAAAATTCTAATAGAAATGCTTTTACAGATAATAGGTTTTACAGTAGGTTTATTATATCTTTGGTGGGAATATCATGCCAATTCAAAAGTATGGATCGCGTCTGTCGTGATGCCATTGATTTCGATGTGGATATATTTCTCCAAAGGTCTGTATGCCGATTTCGCAATCAATATCTATTATCTTGCAATAGCCGTATATGGCTTTATAACATGGTCGCGAGGCGAGACAAAAAAAGATAAAAAACCGTTACCCATAACCCATGCCTCTTTGAAGGTATGGGTTATGGTAACGGTCACCTGCGCCTTATTATGGTATTTTATCTGGTTTATACTTTTCCGGTTTACCGACTCCACCGTTCCTGTAGCCGATGCCTTCACCACCGCCCTATCAATCGTTGGCCTCTGGATGATGGCTCGCAAATTTGCAGAGCAATGGCTGATATGGATTATAGTTGACGTGGTGTGTTCTGCCCTTTACTTTTATAAAGGTATCCCATTTTACGGAGTGCTATATGCCATATACACTGTCATCGCATTTTTTGGCTATCGGAAATGGATACGGCTAATGCATCAAGCATCTAACCGATAGCCGTCATGTGATAGCCGAGTGCATTCAATTCCATGGCAACGCCCATGAGATAAAGCTGATGAAGGCATGCTTCGTAGGCTCTCACTGCCTTCTCTGTGCCGGGTTCAATTCCCGAATGATGAAGCGCACTCAGAACGCGTGCCGCACATTCTCCAACCACAGAACTCGTTTTCTCGGCATCCTCTTTGCTTAAACCGAGGACATCTTCAAGAATATAATCGTCAAGATTGTCATACCCTCTTGCATCGCGAAGTCGGAGATAGATTTTTTCACCTCCCTCTTCGCTATATTTTATCCAGTCCTCATCCCAATATTTGGCCAAAGCCATTCCAATGAACATAATCCACCCCATTGAAACGAGGGGATAATCTGTAAACTCTTTCACTCCATCGGGAAGATAGGCTCCTTCAATTGCAGGCCACATCTCATCAAGATCCGGGCATTCAGGCATTTTTTCATCCATACACCCCACTCCGACAAGAAACTTGTGGAGATCCTCTTTTATATCTTTTTCAAATTTCTTTATTTCCATAATATCTGTTTTTCGTGAATTCTTTTAACTTATTTAATATTATAACACCATCATGCCACATTTAGTTAGATTTGTCTCCAATCAATAATTTATTGTATCTTTGCATACGGATTCTCTTTAAGAATCGTATTAATAAATTCTCTTTTCAGAGTCTTTTAAATCAGAATGGAAACAGAAAGAAGAATAGTCATAGATGCAGATTTCGCAGAAAGGGTAAAGAATTACCGAGCTCTCCTATTTGAGGCCGATGTCAAGAATGGAGCCACCTCCGATCTCCTAAAATCCGAACTTAACAAATTGGCCAATGAGATTTCCGCCAAATATAAAGTAGAGGATATCAATAAACTTCCGAGCATAAAGTTTACAAGAGAAGCATATAAAGCATGCGGAAAAGATCCTAACAGATACCGCCCGTCGCAAGAACAGCTGATGCGCAGAATCGTAAGAGGACTCGGATTATATTATGTCAATAATCTTGTGGATGCAGGAAATTTATTCTCTCTGCTCACAGGATGCTCAGTGGGATGTTTTGATGCAGATAAAATTTCTGGGGAAGTCCTTACACTCGGCATCGGCAAAGAGAGAGAGCCATATCATGGAATAGGGCGCGGGGAGCTGAACATATCGGGAATGCCTGTATTCCGCGATGATAAAGGGGGCATAGGAACCCCAACAAGCGATAACGAGCGCACTAAATTAGAATTGGGAACAACACGATTGCTTGTGACTGTCCATCTATTTAATCCTGAAATAAGGATTGAAAATGTTGTGGATCTCTTCACTCGCATATTCACCACTTTTGGCAATGCAACCAACATCAGATATTCAATTTATACAAACCTTTAAGGTGAATTCATAATCCTAACCGCTCATAAATCTTAAAAAAGATCTCTCTTTTTTAACAAATTTTACCGAAACTCAACCATAGTTTGATTGCAAAAGAAGACAGCGTTTGTTAACTTTGTAATCCAAATTAAAGGAAATATGGCTAACCCTTCATTTACGCATTTACACGTACACTCTCAATACTCCCTACTTGATGGGAAAGCGTCCATCCCGGAACTCGTTGATAAAGCCATCAAAGATGGGATGCGAGGCATAGCTCTCACCGACCATGGCAATATGTTCGGCATAAAGGAGTTTTTCAATTACTGCGAGAAAGTGAATGGAAAACTCCCTGATGACCAGAAATTCAAGCCTATAATTGGTTGTGAGATGTATGTGGCCAAAGAGAGCAAACTTGATAAAAAGGATAAGCGCGATAATGGGTACCATCTGATCGTTTTGGCAAAAAACGAGAAGGGCTACCATAATCTCGTAAAACTGGTGAGCCGCGCCTGGACTGACGGTTACTATTACAAACCCCGCACAGATCGGGAGGACTTAGCCAAATATCATGAAGGCCTGATAGTGTGTTCGGCCTGTCTTGGAGGGGAAGTGCCGCAATTTATAATGCACGACGAGATAGATGCCGCTGAAGAACGAGTGAAGTGGTATCAGTCCATATTTGGTGATGATTATTACCTTGAGCTCCAACGACACCAGACATTTAAGGAGAATGCAAACCGGGAGGTTTATGTGGAGCAGCAAAAAGTGAATGAACAATTGATGCGCATTGCCCGGAAATATGGCATAAAGGTTGTAGCAACCAACGACGTCCACTTCACATTTGAAGATGACGCCGAAGCCCACGACCGCCTTATATGCGTATCGATGCAGAAAACCTTCAATGAGACGCGCCTGCATTACACCAAACAGGAATGGCTAAAGACTCCTGCAGAAATGGCTGAAATATTCAAGGATATTCCGGAAGCGCTCGAAAATACTATGGAGATTCTTGATAAGGTTGAGACCTACAGTATCAACCACGCTCCCATTATGCCTTTCTTTGAAATTCCCAAAGAGTTCGGCACAGAGGAGGAATATCGCAGCCGGATAACTGAAAAGGAGCTGTTCGATGAATTTACACAGGACGAACATGGCAATGTTGTCCTTTCACAAGAGGATGCTGAAAAGAAAATCGAGCGTCTCGGAGGTTACGACAAACTTTACCGCATAAAATTTGAAGCCGACTATCTTTCAAAGCTTGCCTTTGAAGGAGCTAAGGAGAGATATGGTGATCCGTTGCCCGAAGATGTATATGAACGAATAAAGTTCGAACTATACATAATGAAGACTATGGGGTTCCCGGGCTACTTCCTAATAGTTCAGGACTTCATCAACGTAGGCCGCAAGAAACTTGGAGTAAGCGTCGGCCCCGGACGTGGATCAGCGGCCGGAAGCGCCGTGGCCTACTGTCTTGGCATTACCCAGGTCGATCCTATCAAATATGACCTCCTTTTTGAGCGTTTCCTCAATCCTGACCGAATATCTCTCCCTGATATTGATGTGGATTTTGATGACGACGGCCGCTATGAGGTGCTGAAATATGTCACTGAAAGATATGGTGAAGAGAAGGTGGCTCATATTATCACATATCAGACTATGGCCACGAAAATGGCTATAAAAGATGTGGCAAAAGTGCTTGAGGTGCCCCTCCCTGAAGCCAACAGGCTTGCCCGTCTCGTGCCTGACCGTCTGAGCGATAAGGAGGGGAAATCACAAAAAATAAATTTCAAGAATCTCCTCAAATATTGCGACGAGTTTGCGGCAGAAAAGAATAACCCTAACGAGGGGATCCGCGAAACGATGAAATATGCCCAGCAACTCGAAGGGAATATCCGAGGCACCGGCATTCATGCTTGCGGTGTCATAATTTCACGTGATGATATCACCGACTGGGTGCCTGTGGCGATGGCCACCGATGCTGATGGAAGCAAGGTTATATCCACTCAGTATGAGGGGAGCGTGATTGAGGATACTGGCTTGATCAAGATGGACTTCTTAGGATTGAAAACCCTTTCAATCATAAAGGAAACCCTTATAAATATTAAGAATACAAGAGGTTTTGATCTTGATATCGACCATATTCCCCTTGACGATAAGCCAACCTACGAACTCTATTGCAAGGGAAACACCACTTCAACCTTCCAGTTTGAGTCGGCAGGAATGCAGAAATATCTGCGCGAGCTCCAGCCCTCCAAATTTGAGGACCTGATTGCGATGAATGCTCTCTATCGGCCCGGTCCAATGGATTACATTCCAAGCTTCATTGCCCGCAAGCATGGTGTCGAGCCCATTGAATATGATATTCCGATAATGTCGAAATATCTTGAAGAGACCTATGGAATCTGTGTCTATCAGGAACAGGTGATGCTCTTGTCGAGACTTTTGGCAAACTTTACCCGTGGGGAATCCGATATGCTTCGTAAGGCAATGGGTAAAAAGCTGATCGACAAGATGCAAAAACTGAAAGTGAAATTCATCGACCAGGGAAAAGCCAATGGCTACGAAGAAAAAACTCTCGACAAGATATGGGCAGACTGGGAAAAATTTGCTTCATACGCTTTTAACAAGAGCCATGCCACATGCTATTCATGGGTTGCATATCAGACAGGGTATCTGAAAGCAAACTACCCCGCTGAATACATGGCCGGGGTGATGAGCCGTAATCTCGCATCTGCCGACAAGATCAGGGTGGTGATGGATGAATGCCGCAGAATGGGCATAACCGTAAAAGGACCCGACATTAATGAGTCTGTAGAGAAATTCGGTGTAAACCAAAAAGGTGAAATACGATTTGGATTAGCCGCAGTGAAGGGCGTGGGTGTCAATGCCGTCTCAGCAATCATACAGGAAAGGACGAAAAACGGGCCCTTCAAGGATATTTATGATTTCACGGAAAGGGTTAATCTTAACGCCTGCAACCGTAGTGCTATCGAGAACCTTGCTATGGCAGGAGCATTCGATTGCTTCAATATCCCTCGTGAGGCATACGTGGCTCCCGTGATGGACAGTTCCTGGGCCGACCTCCTTGTGAAATATGGACAGAATATCCAGAAGGATAAAAATTCTCTCCAGATGTCTTTATTTGGTGATATAGAGACAATCGAGACAAATAAGCCTGCGCTTCCGGAATTTATTCCTTGGAGCCGTCTCGCCCTTTTGGATAAGGAGAAGGAGCTTGTCACGATGTATCTTTCCGCCCATCCCCTGGATCCCTATTGGATGGAACTCAATTATGAATGCAGCGCTTCATGCGATGGCTTGAAAGAGAAAATCGATTCTGCAGAACCGGGCCAAAAGCTAAATGTCGGAGGCCTGATCACTAAAGTGACGGAGCGTGTTTCAAAAAAGGGAAAACCATTCACGATTATTGAACTGGAAGACTTTAGCGGGAAAGGAGAGATTGCACTTTTCGGGCGTAATCACGCCGCCCACGCGTCAAAATTCCATGAAGGGGAAGCAGTGCTTATCAAACTCTCATTTGCCCCTGGTTATTTTGATCCTTCTCGTTCAGATATGCAAGTGGAAGAAGTTTCCTCTCTCGAGAACATAAAAGGGAAAGTGGCAAATTCAGTAAGGTTAATGCTGGATATTAATGACAGAAACTGCCATGAACTGTTCAGTGAAATAGAGCAGCTCAACTCGGTGGCTCGGCCGGGCGACCTATACATAGAATTGTATGATGCCCAGTCCAGGCAGACAGTTACAGTTCATTCGAGAAAACGAATCTCCGTTGATAAGGATTTTATTGACGTTCTGACTCGAAACGGATGTGCATTCAAGGTGATGACTCAATCTGTTTGATTCATGTCGTGAAATTTTGAAAAAAGAGTTTTCGCCACATCATACCTCATTAGAAAGGTGAGAAAAATTAAAACGCCTGCAATTTTCTGTATTGAAAATACGTAATATATAATATACTCCTTATAAGATATAGACCATATATAATATAAACCTTTAAAACCTTAAATTAAAATGGCAATAGCATTCACAGACAAGACTGCCAGAGAGGCAATTGAATCAGGAAAGGTTGTAGTGATTGATTTCTGGGCAACCTGGTGTGGCCCCTGCATCAAGCTCGGACCTGTTGTTGAAGAACTCGCTGAAAAGTATGGCGACAAGGCCATCATCGGAAAAATCAATATCGATGAGGAATCAGAAATCGTTGGAGAAAACCGTGTGCGCAATATCCCGACCGTGCTCTTCTTTAAAGATGGAGAACTGGCCGCACGCAGCGTTGGCCTCGTAAAGCTTGAAGATTTGGAAGCAAAACTTCTCCCCCTTCTTTAATCAGAATCAGAAAATTAATCAGGCACCCTGCCGAATTGAATCAGGGTACGTGTATAATAAGGTGTTGTAATCTTCGAGGTTACAACACCTTTTGACGTTGAGCTATGAATGAACGTGTCATTGTCAATCATTATTCCCACGTGTGAAATCCTATTGGGATCCTTGCCTGTGGCAAAAAAGCACAGGTCGCCAATTTCAAGATCATCTGCAGATATTTTTTTACAAAATTCAGCCTGCTTTGCAGAGTTTCTTGGCAACTTCACGCCCGTCGCTTCCAGATAGGTGGCCATAACCATGCCCGAGCAATCGGCCGCCTTCCCTTTTTCCGCTCCGCCATATTTATAGGGGGTGCCAAGCCATTCCATTGCCTCCTTAACCACCTTCTTCCCCCTCTTATTTTTTACGTCAACGTGAATAGAATGTGTCACGTGTTCCTTGCGTCCTCTATCCCCTCTGCGGGAAACACTCTTTGAGGAATGACATGAAGGGAGCACCAGAAGGGAACACAAAATCGAAAAAAGCAGGAGTCTCAGAGAGGTTATATGGGGCAGGATAAAATGCTTTATGTTTGGCTTATTCACAATATTCTTCAATATAAATTATATACAAATCGGCATCAATCACCTTGATTCATTCAATTCATTGTCAAAGTTGGCAAAAAAATTTATTACAAGCAAATTAAATCTAAACAAATTTTAAAATTCACAATTTAGTGTTAACCGATGTAATAATGGAGAAAATTTTGTATTTAATAAATATAGATATAGAAATCACCTCATAACCTTCTGCGAAGCAGGGGTCGTGACGAAGATTAACTTCGGATATTAAAGCAACATAGTACGATTATTAAAAAACTAACATAAATAGAGTATGAAGAAAGCTAATTTCTATTTTGCATCAGTGCTGTTGGCACTATGCTCCTCTTCTCTCATAGCAAATGAATCACCATCGTTTATTCGCACCTCATCCACTCCGGCATTCGAAACAGACTTCACTGTGGCCGCTGAAAAGACAGTGAATGCGGTGGTGTGCATCAAGAGTTTTGCCACCCGTCAACAGAATCCTTATGGCGGATATGGAGATGTGGATCCTTTTGGAGGGATGTTTGATTTCTTCTTCGGCAATCCTCAGCAACGCCAGCAGCCAAGACAGCCGCGTCAGCAACGCAAAAGCGAGCCAGAACAAAGCGGTCTCGGTTCCGGTGTGATTATATCGGAAGATGGTTATATCGTTACCAATAATCACGTGGTGGAAGGAGCGGAAAAGCTTGAAGTGCTCCTTAACGACAACTCCACCTACGATGCTAAGATAATCGGCACGGATGAGGCAACCGACCTTGCACTGCTTAAAATCGATGCCAAAGGTCTCTCCCCCATCACATTCGGAGACTCAGAAACCTTGAAAGTGGGCGAATGGGTGCTTGCAGTGGGAAATCCGTTTGGTTTCAATTCCACTGTGACAACAGGTATTGTTTCGGCAAAAGCTCGCAGTTTAGGCTCAAACAGCCACAAGAGTCCTATGACAATTGAATCATTCATCCAGACAGATGCCGCGCTCAATCCAGGAAACTCAGGTGGTGCTTTGGTAAATCTGAAAGGTGAACTGGTTGGAATCAATTCAGCCATATATTCCAACACAGGAAGCTATGCCGGATTCTCCTTTGCAATTCCAACAACAATCGTGAAGAAAGTGATGACAGATATCAAGCAATATGGCACTGTTCAGCGCGCAATGCTTGGATGTTCTGTTGCCGATCTTGATGCCAAGATAGCAAAAGAGAAGAAGATTACAGCCACCAAGAGCGGCGTAATAATCGCTTCCGTATCCGATCGCTCCACAGCTAAGGAGATCGGTCTCCAAGAGGATGACGTGATAACGGCAATAAACGGCGCAAAGGTTGAGACAAGAGCCCAGTTGGTTGAAAAAGTGAATAAATACCGTCCCGGCGACAGCATTTCAATCACATACGTACGCGATAACAAGACCTACACTAAATCAGGAATATTAAGGAATCAGCAAGGCAACACATCCATAACAAGGAAGGGTGACTTCTCAGAGCTTGGATGCGCGTTTATGAAGCTTTCTGATGAGACCAAACGAAACCTCGGAGTTTCTGGAGGAGTCCAGGTTCAAGGAATCAAGGCAGGTCCTGTACGCGATGCCGGAGTGAAAGATGGCTTTATCATAACAGACATTAATGGAGTTGCTGTAAATACCTCAGATGACGTAGAAAGGATTTATAATTCCATAATGAAAGATGACAGCGAGGATAAGGTTATGTTTGTGACAGGGCTTTATCCCACAGGGAAGAAGTATTATTATGCCGTCAATCTTTCTGCAGAATAAAGCATATTCAATACGCGGGAGATCAAGAATTAAATTCCGTTAATAAAACGTTAATAAAAAAGGAATTTCCCCCGTTTCTTTGTTAGACAATTGTGAGATGAATAAAAAAGTTTCACAATTGTCTTTCTTTTACTGCCATGGGTTCAAGCCCGATAAATAAACGAACTTTAAAATCACATGCATTTCTTTTCACATTAAAATAGAAAAATAAAGAATCAGAATAAAATTTGCAGATTTAAAGAAATTTTATTAAATTTGCACTAATTTTTGGAGATATATATGAGACAATTAAAAATCACCAAATCCATCACCAACCGCGAAAGCGCATCTCTCGACAAGTATCTGCAGGAAATAGGGCGTGAAGAATTAATCTCAGTGAGTGAGGAAGTAGAGCTCGCGCAAAGAATTAAAAAAGGAGACCATGCAGCCCTCGAGAAGCTTACGAAAGCTAACCTGCGCTTTGTAGTTTCGGTGGCAAAACAATATCAGAACCAAGGCCTGTCCCTTCCTGATCTCATCAACGAAGGAAACCTCGGTTTAATTCGTGCCGCACAGAAATTTGATGAGACACGAGGATTCAAATTTATCTCTTATGCCGTATGGTGGATTCGCCAATCGATTCTTCAGGCTCTTGCCGAACAGTCTCGAATTGTCCGTCTCCCTCTGAATCAGGTTGGATCTCTTAATAAGATTACAAAAGAACTTTCCAAATTCGAGCAAGAAAACGAGCGTCGCCCCTCTCCTGAAGAGCTTGCCGCGCGTTTGGATATGCCTGTTGATAAAGTATCGGACACTCTCAAGG
>CAMWXH010000092.1 GCA_947178165.1 uncultured Porphyromonadaceae bacterium
GAGGCTCCCGCCACGGGGATTTTGCGGAAGCTCGGAGGCTCCCGCCACGGGGATTATAGGAGGATGGCGTAGGCCACTTTCATCATTTCGGGACGATGGATGAGGATGGCATTTTGCGGGCTATGGAGCATCAGGCCTGCAGGGAGGGCCTCAAAAAGGGTGTCGGCCCATCCGGATGGCATATTCATGAACACCAGACTGTGGCCCGGCGTGAGAAGATGTGCCTTAAGTCGCTCCAGAGGTATGAAGGTTTCGTGAGTGGCTATCATCTCGCATTCAGTCGCATTCTTCGGTTTTCGTTCAATTCTCATCCTGCTGTCGGCCGCGGCGGCAGCAGTGTGGAAGAGTGGAGCAATTCCGTGAGGGAGAAAAAGCGATTGCGGAGCCAGGAAGGATATCAGCCTGTGAAACATTTTGGCCTGCCGTTCTATTTTCAATGACGCATTGGAGGAATTGACCCCGGCATCGATATCCTCGTAACCATACCACGCATAACCGCGGCCGGGACGCACCACATCCTTCACCATCCTGTAGGCAAAGGGGGAATGCACCCCGAATCCGTAGGTATGTCGCAGACGTTTGTAAAAGTTCATTGGCACAAGGACGCACCGTGGTGCGTCCCTACTGTTTGTTATTTATGTTTTCAGATCAAACGGTGTTATTCCTTCAAACGATATTATTTCTTCTTGGCATATTTGAAGATGGTCAGGCCGAGTGCTCCGGCACATAATATGTATATCAGCACCACAGCCACAATGGAGATGTTGTTGGTCACTCTCAGGCTCTGCGGGTCGAAGCTGAATTCAATCTTATGCTTGCCTGCCGGCACTTTCAAGGCACGCAACACATAATTCACACGTCCAATCTCAACCGGCTTTCCGTCGATGGTGGCATTCCAGCCCCATGGGAAATAGACCTCGCTGAATACGGCTATCCCGCCATTTGCAGAATTTGAATGATAGGTGAGGCGGTTTGGCGCGTAGGTGGTTTCATATATGGTGTCGCCGGGAGCCTTCACCGAGGCATTGCCAAGCATAGCCTTGAATTTGTTGTCAGCGACGGCGGCAGTGCGCGTATCGAGAGTGTCGAGCGTCGCCATCTCCTTGTCGGGATTAGCCACGTATGAAATCTTGTCAACAAACCATGCATTCCCCAGTGCCCCCGGGTTCTGAACGTATCCCATGCTGTCGCCCGTGATGATATACTTGGCGTTAAGCATATTGATGACCCCCGGATTGTTCTTCATTATCTGTCGGTCGATAAGATCGTTATATCTCGTGAGCTTCGCCGCATGATAACCGCCAATTGTCTTGTGGAAATAAGAGGAGCGAGCGGCCCCGAATCCGGGTATGTCGAGCACTCGGTAATTGATGGCTGTGTCGCGAAGTATGGCCTCATCCACCGGAGTCTTATTGAGCGCCTGTTCATTGTCAACACGGTCGGTGAAATTATCGGAATTCACATAGCGTTTGTTCACCGAGAAGAGGTCGAGCAAGACCACCGTGGTGAGCATACACACAAACATAGCCTTGTTCCTTACAGCACCCTTCACATACAGATATACCACCAATGCTCCCATCAGGATGAAGAGGAGGCTTCGTCCGCAATCGGCCGAAACGAGCGAAAGGCGTGTCTCGCGAATCCCGTTCAGAAGATTCTGATAAGCAGGATTGGTGAAGACTCCTTGTTCCTGAAGCGCTTCAATCTCGCTCACGCTGAATGGCTGGCCAAAGACTGAAGGGGCTATCCATCCTATAAGGCAGATGGCAGAGATGATCCCGGCAACCGAATAAATCACGGCGCCATTCTTTTTCATTATGTCGGGAGTATCGAGAATCTTTTTTATGCACATTGCTGCAAGTAGCGGGATGGTGAATTCCGCCACCACCAGGATGCTCGACACAGCTCGGAACTTATTATAGAGGGGGAAATTGTCGATAAAGAAGTTGGTGAGGGGAGAGAAATTATGACCCCACGAGAGCATCAGAGCCAGCACAGAGACGGCAAAGAGGGCCCATTTCATAGGGCCGGTGACAATGAAGAGGGCAATGATTGCCAATATCAGCACCACGATTCCGGCATATACGGGCCCGTTGGTCATTGGCTGGTCGCCGAAATATTGTGGGAACTGATACATCATCTGCATCTCTTCAGGCGACACATTGAGTTTCTCGGCCTTGGGGGTATCGAGCACCGACATAAGCTGATTTTCGCCGCCAACCGGCTTGATGGTAGCGCCCCCCTTTACATTGGGGATTAAGAATGTGAAAGTCTCGTCAACGCCATAGCTCCAGGCCGTGATGGCTTCGCGGTCCATCCCTCCGGTTGCAGAGGCATTGCCGGAGGTGAGTTCGGTGGCTTTCCCTCTTACAGTCTCCTTTGAATATTCGTAAGTGTTATAAAGCGAGGCTGAATTGGCGGCCACAGCAAGGAGGCCGGAGAGGATCATGCACCCGGTGGCGATTGACCATTGGCTCATCTTTCTCTTCCTGATGGCATTCACGAGCCAAGCAATGACCATTGCAAGGATCACGAAAAGGAAATAATAGGTCATCTGAGGGTGGTTGCTGTTGAGTTGCAACGCGCCGAAGAGCGAGGCCAGGGCTGTTCCGCTAAGATAGCGCCCCCGATAGCAAAGCGCAAGGCCGCCGATGGTGGGAGGGATATAGGAGAGGGTGACGAACTTCCAGATATGTCCCGCACCGATGATTATGATGAAATAGGTTGAGAAACCCCATGCCACGGAGGCAAAGAGGGCACGATACCACTTCATCTTCATGCAGAGGCACATAATGAAGAAGCCAAACATCATTGCAAAGAGGAGGTTGGCAGGGTCGGGGAGCCAAAGGGAGAAAGCTTTCCCAATCCAGCCGAGTGCATCAGTGGCCGGATAGGAGGGAGCGATCTGGAAATTGGGCATCCCGCCGAACAGGGAATCGGTCCATCGGGTTGTTTCGCCGGTGGCCTCCTTGAAGGCTATACCTTCCTGGCCGTTGGCAGTTCCCTGCAGCATGTCGTGCTGCTGCAACACTCGCCCTTCGAAGTCGTCGGGGGCGAAAAATAAGACGGCAAACACTGCAAGGCAGAGTGCCGTCAGAACGGAGTAGATAATATTTTTACGCATTAGTCTTGCTCGTTTGCAATATCAATCTTGATTTGGCGGTTCATGCTCTGCTCGAGAGATATGAGGGTCTCGGTTTCAGTCACGCCGGGAATATGCTGGATCTTGTCGTTAAGTAACTCCATGAGGTGCTGGTTATCCTTTGCATAAAGCTTGATCAGAAGCGAGTAGGGACCGGTGGTGAAATGACATTCAACCACTTCGGGAATGCTTTCGAGTGCCTGAACCGCTTCGCGGTACATGGAGCCTTTCTCCAGGCTGACTCCGATATAGGTGCAAGTGTTGAATCCTAATTTGTGGGGATTCACATTATACCCGGAGCCGGTGATGACTTTCATATCGATGAGACGCTGAATCCTCTGGTGGATTGCGGCGCGCGACACCCCGCATTGAACCGCTACATCTTTTGACGGAATGCGCGCATTGCGCATGATAATATTTAATATTTTCTTGTCAAGTTCGTCAATCTTCTCCATTTTTGCAATTTGATATTATTTTATGCAAATTTACTTATTCTTTTATATTATTGCAAGAAATATGATATAAAATAGATAATAAACACTGCATATAATGGCATTGTGACCAATATGTTACCCCGTGAATGGGAAAATGCCTTGTTTGCCCCTCTATTTGAAACCATGGGGCGCGAGGATTGTTTCATAGTTATGACAGTCTAAAGGGCTTTAATGGCTCTGATGGCATTGTGATAATTCTCATAGGTGTGTGATAATTCTGATGGCTTATGATAATTCTGATAGCTGAATCAAAAACAATGACGGCTTGCGCAGAGTCCGTTTCTCCCGAAGAATATAAGCTTCACCTTCCGACCGGGGAAGTGGGTGCAGATGAGATTATGGCTAATATTGCCGGGCTCAACGCGGCGGAATTGGCCTCGATGGCGAAATTCAGCGGGGCAATGGCTGTGAAGGCACTGAGAATGGCATACGAGTTCCCTAACAAATCGCTTGGGGCGAAGGCGATAGAGGCTTTTACAGGGGTGGTGTTCAAGGCTTTCGATTATTCCTCTCTTGATGAAGGGGAGCGCGAGATTGCCGGCGAGAGCGTGAGGCTCATCTCTTCCCTTTATGGCTGGCTGCGGCCGGATGATATAATCAAGGCCTATCGTCTGGATTTCAATACAGCCCTTGCACCCGGAGACAAACCCCTTCCTGCTGATGGTTTTTATCCTTTGGATTCAGATACCCCTTTTTTAGCTACCGGCCATTCTGCTTTGGATTCAGATACCCATTTTTCAGCTACCGGCCATCCTGCCTTGGCTTTTGACAAGCCTATGTGGAGCTTCTGGAAGAGGGATGTGACGATCTCTCTGGTGAAGGAGATAAAAGAGAGGAATGGGGAGGCCGTGCTCAATTTGCTTCCCGGAGATGCCGCAAAGATGATTGACTGGAAGCTTGTAAAGAATTTTGCCAAGGTATGGAAGGTGGATTTCAAGGAGCTTTCTGATGGGGGAGAATGGAAAACACCGACTGCCAATCGACTGAAGGAATTGCGCGGGCATTTGCTTCGTGAAATTGTGACCCGTAAATTGGACTCTCCCCGCGATCTACTCGCTCTTGACACTGACCGCCTTTTGGCACTCGGCACTCCCGATTATCCCGATCATATAGCTTTCTGCGTGAAATGACTCTGAATTAATGAGTCATCTTAGGGAATGAAATTAATAATTCTCAGTGATGGATCAATTATTTTCTTTGATGAAATTAATAATTCTCAGTAATGGGAAAGAAAAAACTTCCCCGAATCGCAGGATTCGGGGAAGCTTTTTATCTATATGTTAGTCTTAATTCTACTGAGAATTATTTCACAGTTACCTTTGAAGGTTTGCCGTTAGCAACTTTGACATAAACGCCATTTTCAGGATTCTTCACTTCCACACCCTGGAGGTTGAAGTAGCGAGCATCTGAATTGGCAGCCTCGATTGCGTTGATGCCGGCTTCTACATTATATGCAACTTCAAAGTTAAGTGCAATTTGTGTCATGTAAGCCATATTATCCTTGTAAAGGAAGAACTGACCTTGGTGCTCATCACCATCTACCGGGAATTTGAATGAGTTGCCCTCTTTCATTCCCTCCATTAACTCTTTCATCATATCAAGAGGCATCCATTCCTCTTCGTCATCTTCCATAGCTCTTGTTTTTAAGGGCTCATTGTTGACATCGGGAACATATTCACCATCTGTGATACCAATCAGACCGGTCCAACCTTCAGGAGTTGCAATTGTAACGGTTACTTCTTCTTCATCGCATTCTCCAGTGATAGAGATGGTATATACGCCCTGCTCTTCACCTTGTGTCAATTTAAGCGCTTCACAGTTGTTGCTCAATTTAACATCGAATGATTCGGGGAATTCGGGAGCGGGTTCCACTTCGGCTTTCTCTACCTGTACATATACCTCGAACATATTTGCAGCATCAGCTTGATTGCCTTTGTAAAGCATGAACATACCCATATGGTTGGTGCCGTCAACAGGAAGTTCAAACTTATTACCTGTTGTCATTCCATCCAGAGTGAAGTTCTCAAGGGGTGTCCATTCAATAGGCTTCAGATCTCTTGCTTTTCTTGCAGTTGTTTCACCCATTTCCATGAAACCGCCTACAAAGCCATCCCAACCTTCGGGAACCTCAAACTCAATATTTATTGTTTCATTTTCAGTCTTGCCGGCTATTGTATATAAAGCACACCCGATCTCTTCATCAACGCCTTCAGTGACAGTTACATCCTCACTATCTGTTGCGATTACAATTGTTTCGGGAACTACTGGCATTTTGCCAACATTTTCTTCAAGGAGAATCTGAACACCTACATAAACTTTATCATCTTTGTAAAGGAAGAGCATAGCGGCTTCTTCGTTTCCATCAGCCTTGAATTCAAAAGAATTTTTATCTTTTGTCATATTGCTAAACATAGGATTCGCGGTAAATATATCTTCCGCAACCCATGCGCGGGGTTCCTCTTCTTCATCGCCTTCAGCTAATGCTTTTACTTTTACAGAATCTGTGTCAGCGCCGCCAAAGTCGGCCATTGATATTCCATAGAAACCGTCCCATCCCTCGGGAACTTCAATCTCTACTTTGACATCTTCATTTTCAGAGAGACCGCTAACTGAGATAACGTAAGCGCCATCCTCATCAAGATCCTGCTTCACGTTCATTGGATCGTAGCTGCCGTTCACTTTCACGCCAAAGATTTCGGGGAAGTCGGGAAGGATTTCTTCCTGTGCGTAAGCGATAGGGGCGAGCCAGTTATAGTGTGTAGTACCTCTAACGTCAGATTTTACAACCACTGTTACATTGTATGTGCCGGGAGATTCGTTTAGAGGCAAGAAAGTTGGTTGAAATGCATATACTGTCCCGTCGGGAGTGCTGCCTTGAACTCTTCCTTGGGTGTCAGTTTTACCATCAAAGGTTACATCCTTTAGGATAACAACCTTGTTCGCATCATTCTCGTATGAAATTTCTGTAACAGTAGGATAAACTACTTCTGTTGTTTCAGTGCCGGCTTCAGGCTGGCCTTTATATCCGTCAACTCCGGCATTGGTTGCAGTCCATCCGGCGGGAATGATATCGCCAACTTTATAAATAGTTGCCGCTCCGGTTTGTTCGTCATTCTTAGTGTCATAAATGAGGGCGGCGTTATCCTCAGCATCTTTTACGTATGCACTTGAATTATTAGCGAAGGTTACAGTCATTGGGAAGTTGACATAAATAAGGTCTCCTTCATTAGGTGCATATTCAGCTAATTGAAGACAGTTCGAAGCTGACGGAACCACAGTCAGTTCATATCTTGCATACCCTTTTGCAAAGCTATCATTGCCCTCTGTATTAGCCTGGATAATAGTTTTACCACCGGCAACGAGGGTGACATTGCCCTCTTCATCTACGGTAGCAACGCTCTCATCTGAACTTGACCAAGTGATATCAAGATCATTAGGATTTTCCAAAGTGGGGGGGGTGAAAGTTACACCCATTGTCGCTTCAGCAGAGTCTGCTGAGAATGCCAGTCCACATTCCTCTTTGCCTCCAAGGTCAACTGTATAATTTACTTCAATTTTGTGGATGTAACGCAAATAATAAGTATTGCTCCAGCTAAAAGTTACAGTTTCAACTCCTTCTGTGTCAGACCATAAGAATGAATAGTAATTATTGTCTTCTTTTGTCGGTTCGGAACCCATTGCACCAGCTGTGCAGGTTATGGCCAGATTGTTGGTTGTCGAGCCGGAAATATAAAGTTTAATTCCGGTTAATTTCCCATCGGGAACAGTTACAGAGATCTCGGGGGTCATAGGCACGGTAAAAGTTGAAAACACGCCCAATCCGTTATTGACTCCACCTGCATTGATCAAGGCAAATCCTTTGCCGGAAGGAGTAGTGTTTTCAAACTTGAATTCAACTCCATCTTGAGTGGTTGAAAAGTCTTGGACGAAAGTTAGATCGGCTTCTTTAGTTGACGTGGATCTGGTAAGTCCGTATAGATCCTTGTCACCTTCAAAGTCCAATGTCGTCACATTTGCCCAAGACGCGGTCGCTGTCATAGCGACTGTCGCGAGTGATAGTAAAAGTTTCTTCATTTGATTTTAATATTATGGTTAATATGGTTTTCGAATTTAGCAATCTATTAACCTTTGCAGATTAGTCTGAGAAAATCATAGCTAACAATATTTCCGACGGCTTTTGGAACATGACTTCATAAAGCGGTTTAAACTTTATTACGAAGGTCTTAATCTATCGTAAGAAATATTGATGAGCCAAAATTATATAAAATATTCTAAAAATACTAATATTTTATAGAAAATTTTATGAATTGGTAGAAATTTTCTTTTTGCAGGATAATTTTGGAGTCATTTTTTTTTTGAGTTGAAACCAGATTTGCTAACATCAGGCAATGCCACCCGCGGGTGGCATTGCCTGATTTGGGTTAACTAATTTAGATTTTAAAGTTCTGCAATCTATCTGTGAGAGTTCCTTCAGTTCTTTTTATTTTGTGAATTCATAAGATTAAAAAAACAGCCGCCTCCGCCAGAGCGGAAACGGCTGTTTGCAGGAATCTATTTTAATAACCAATTAAGCGGCTAATTCATACCGGCTCTATCTAAATGATTCACTTTGAAAATCGATTAGAATGCACCTAAGCACAGGTTGGTGAGCCAGATCCAGAGCGGACAGAATCCGATGAAGAGAATCACGGAAAGTGTCAGCGAAGATGTACCGGTTGCAACGTAAGTGTCGTATTCGTCGGCGATGATGATTCCGGAGAATGCCGGCGGAAGGGCGGCTGCAACAACAAGCATCTTAAGGTTCAACGGATCCATCTTGAAGAGGAGACCGAGGGCGAGGATAACTGCCGGCATAAGGATCATCTTCATGATCGAACCAAGCACTGCCTGCCAGTTGATCTGGATCTTGATAGCTGAAAGGGTGATACCGGCAGAGAACACTGCCATTGAAGCATTAGCCTTCGCTATAAGGTCGAATGAAGGTGAAAGCTCCTTCGGCCATGGAATTCCGACGAGAACCCAAACCACTGCCAAGATAGGCGCCCAAGCCACAGGCTGAGCCAAAGCGTGAAGCACAGGCTTCCAGGCGCTTTCCTTCTTTGTGGAACCTGGATTCTGCTTCTCCAGGGAGGCATTCATAAGGGAAAGACCCACAGGAATGCCGATTGCGTTAACAACTATACCGACGATTGCCACAACGAGTGCTACAGAGGGTGAGGTTCCGAAGATAGGTTCCAGCACGGCAAAGCCGAGGAATCCGATTGTCGGAGAACCGCTGATAAGCGCAGAGACTGCGGCGTCTGCTCCGGTGTTTTTCTTAAAACAGTATCTGAAAACGAAATAGACTGCCATGAACACAGCCATGATACCTACGGCCGAAACTATCGTGAGCTTTATATCTTTCGCGAGATCTTCTCTTGAAGCCTGCACTATGGATACGAAAAGCGCTGCAGGAAGGGCGAAGTCGAGCACGACTTTATTGAATTTCTTCGAGTCCTCCCCCGTGAATGCGCCCTTTTTTCCGGCAATGAAACCGGCGAGCATCACCACGATGATCGGCACTATCGCATATAAAATTACATGAGAAATACCCATAATTGTTGAATTTTAAACTGTATAGTCAATGAGTGGAGTCGGGTTAAGATATCCGATATGACCGGATTCCTTGCCGGCATCAGCTGCAAGCTGAACGTCGATTATAGAAGGTTTCTTTGAAGCAATGGCCGTTTCAAGGGCCTTCTTGAGGTCATCTACATTATCCACATAATAGCTTTCTGCGCCGAAGGCCTTTCCAAGAAGGTCGTAGCGTGCATGGATGTCGAGAGTGGTAGGAGCCGGAGCATCACCGCCACCGGGGTTGACACCTATGCCATTATAAATACCGCCGTTATTGAAAATAACCACTGTTACAGGGAGCTTATAACGGCAAGCTGTTGCGAAATCCATTCCGGAGAATCCGAATGCGGAGTCACCTTCAACGGCTACGACGCTCTTTCCTGTTGCAACTGCGGCACCGATCATTGAGCCCATGCCCATGCCCATGATAGACCATGTGGCACAATCCACTCTATGGCGCGGGAGGAACATATCGACTGCATCACGCGTATCGTCGAGCGTGTTAGCACCTTCGTTTATAAGGATGACATCGGGGTTTGCCTCGAGAACCGGCTTCACTGCCGACAATGCGCTCCAGTGGTTCATAGGCGACACCTTGGCGGCATCTGCCAGGCGAGCCTGGAATTTTGCATTCTTTGCGGCGCTCTCCTTCTGCAAAGCGGGAATCCATGCGGGGTCGGTTGACAAAGTCTTTCCCTTCAAGGCTTCAAGTATGCAATCGAGCGATTCATTTATATCGCCAACAACAGGAGCTGCGATAGGCACATTGCGGTCGATCTCTTCCGGCTCAACGTCGAGCTGGATGAACTTCCCATTGGGATTCCATTTACCCTTGCCGAATGAGAGCATCCAGTTGATTCGGGCACCGATCACCATCACAACATCGGCCTCTTCCATGATTGTGGAGCGGCAGGAAAGTGCGCTCAATTCGCCATTGTCGGGAAGGAGACCCTTGGCCATTGACATTGAGAGGTAAGGAATCTTATAAGTTTCGACAAGTTCCTTGATCTTATCATCAGCCTGAGCGTATGCGGCGCCCTTGCCGAGAAGGATTGCAGGTTTCTTGGCAGAAAGGAGCAATTCAACAGCCTTCTCCACTGAAGCCTTGTTAGGCACAACCGGAGCCGCCGGGTCAACCGGAGTGAAGAAGAGTTTCTCGGCTTCCGAAGCGTCCATGACTTCTGCCAATGCAGGAGTAGTCATGTCGATATATACACCACCGGGGCGACCGCTGACGGCGGCACGATATGCCCTTGCCACTGCGGCTGGTATATCCTTAGCGTGGCTGCAACGGAATGCCGCTTTCACGAGAGGACGCGCCGTGTTGAGCTGATCGAGCTGTTCGTAGGTGCCCATATTCATATCAACCATCTGCGGGTCGCTGGCACCTGAAATCTGAATCATCGGGTAGCAGTTGACCGTGGCATTGGCTGTGGCGGTGAGGCCGTTCATGAAACCGAGAGAGGAAACCGTGAGGAGCACTCCCGGAGTCTTTGTGAGATAGCCGTGGGTTGCGGCCGCCATGCCGGCCTGCTGTTCGAAACGGAAGCCGTAGAAGTTCATTCCAACTTTCTGCATTGCGTAGGCGGCTTCTGTCACCGGGATGCCGACAAGGCCATAGACATCCATGATCCCCAGTCTTTTAAGCGACTGAGCCAATATATACATTCCCGTCACCTGCTCCGGAAATTCCGGGGCCGCGGGCTTATTTGCGTTTTCCATAATTCTTTGTGTTTAGTTTATAGGGTTGTAAGGTTGTAAGGCTGTAAGGTTATAAGGTTATAGGATGGTTATAATCCTATAACCTTACAGTGATTTGATTTTACATCTTACCGTCGGCAAGAGGTTTTGTAGTACCGTTCTTAGCGAACTCAGCCATCTGTTCCTGAGTATAGCCGAGAGATGCAAGCACCTCTTCAGTGTTCTGTCCGAGTGCCGGAGCAGGACCGTAGGTAGGCTGATAGTTAGACATTGTGAACGGACATCCGACAGTAACGAACTCTCCGATTTCACCACCCTGATTGATTCTTACGAGAGTGTTGCCATCATAGAGAGACTCATCGCTCATGATCTCTTTTGTAGAGAGCACCGGACCGACAGGAACGCCTGCCTTGCCAAGAATTTCAGTAACCTCGAACTTGGTCTTGTCGGCAGTCCATTCGCCGATACGTTTGTAGATCTCCTGTTTGTGACGGTCACGCGCATCTGCGGTGTTGAAATCGGGGTTTGTGAGCCAGTCGGTGAAACCTGTTGCCTGGCAGAAGAGCTCAAAGTCTTTTGCACCACGCTGAAGGATGACATAAACATAGTTGTTGGCATCAACTGCAGAATCCATATCGCCGGCAGGCTTACATTTGTAGGTCCAACCAAGGACGCCGCCACCTTCGATGTTTCCTGCACGAGGAACGCAATCGCCGAACTTGCCGTTAGGATACTGCGGGAACTGAGTAAGATAGCCAAGCTTGTCGAGAGTGAGCTGGTCACGAGTCTTGATACGGCAGAGGTTAAGGCAAGCATTGTGCATTGACTGATATACGTAAACTCCCTCGCCTGTCTT
>CAMWXH010000093.1 GCA_947178165.1 uncultured Porphyromonadaceae bacterium
GGAATTTCATAATATTTCAAATTTAGATTTGTTTCGTTCTAATTTAAATATTATAACCATTTCACGCCCTGTTTTGTTTATCTATTTTAATATTCAATTGTAAAAAATAATTTGGTTTATTTTTTACCGGCCTTAAAGCTCTATAAGTGCGACCGCAGATTGATATTTAGCCATATTCGATGCCTTGGAAATCATCTTCCAGGCCTTTCTCCCAATCTCTGATTCAGCATATTCCCAAAAGGGTTTCATTTTAGAAAGAACCTGATGATCGCCGCATAATTCTGAAGAATAGAAATCAAATAGCAAATTATGGAAGTCAAGCATTTTGCGCATTCTCTCTTCACTTTCCCATTCCTTACCGGCCTCAGCTTCTGCCACAAGAGAGGGTCGTCCGAGTATTCCGCGCCCCGTCATAACGCCCGCAATTGCAGGGAAACGCATCTTAACTTCACTTATATCACCCGGAGTCTTTATCTCTCCATTATATATCACCGGATGCATGCACTCCTCAAGGAACTGCGAAAACTCTTCGAGCCTTAGATCACCCTTGTATTGATCTTTAGCCACTCGCGGATGCAGGGTGACATGCTCAAGAGGCAATTCATTAAGGATGGGGAGTGTTTGTCTCCATTCATTCGGATCTGAGAAACCGAGACGCATCTTCAGGGAAAATTTCACATCAGGAAAATCTGACAAAATATCCGGCAGTTTTGAATATTCCTCAACATTTCCGACAAAGGCGGCTCCCCGTCCTTTGGCTGTCTGCAACGGGAAAGGGCATCCGGTGTTTAGATCTATATGCCGCGCTCCCTTTTCAACTAATCCTGAAATGAGCGGCCGCAACTCCTCTTCATTTCGGAAAATGACTTGGGGAACAAGTTCATGATTCTCATTCAGCGAAGAAAGAAAATCCTTCAGGTCGTGTTTCCTGAATTCACCTTTTTCCAGACGGATAAAAGGAGTGTAATACCTGGTGTTGCCACCGTAAACACTCTTGTGGAAATGTCGCCAGGCGGCATCCGTATGTCCTTGCACCGGGGCTATATGAATCATTGCTAAGAATTTAAATCAAAAGTATAATAAACTGTTGTTAAGGATTAATCCTTAACAGGAAGAAAAGCAAACGCCACTGCCGCCATAAGGCAGATAAAGGAAGCTATATGATTCCAATGGATTTTTTCTCCTTGGAAACAGATCATTGCCACGACAGTGAATACAGTGAGCGAAATGACTTCCTGGATTATTTTTAACTGAAAAAGAGAGAATGGCCCTCCGTTTTCATGGAAGCCAATCTTGTTTGCCGGCACCATAAAACAATATTCTAAAAGTGCCATACCCCATGAGATCAGTATCACGATGATCAAAGGCCAATTGGTGCCTATTCCCATCGTTTTCATTTTTAGATGTCCATACCAGGCGAATGTCATAAAGACATTTGAAATAATCAGCAGAAGGACTGTGATAAGAGCAGTGTGCATAGGTGCCGGAATTTCTTAATCCTTTTTCATGTAAAACTTCCGCAAAGTTACAACCTTTTTTTGTAATTTTGCAGTGTTAATCGTTATAAATTATATAACCCTGGCGAAGAGCACTGATTCCACACTCTCCGCCATAAAAATTACAGATTAAATTTACTTGAAATGAATGCAAGAGAAATAATCAAGGATATCCACTATGTTGGGGTCAACGACCGTGTGACTGTAAAATTCGAAGAACAATGGCCTCTACCCTATGGCGTAAGCTATAACTCATATATCATCAAAGGGAGCGAAGCCACCGCTTTGATAGATACAGTGAAAATCGACACTGTCAACACATACCTTCCCAAAATAGGAGGAGAGAAGATTGATTACCTGATTGTCAACCATATGGAACCCGACCATTCGGGTTCAATTCCGGAAGTGGCAAAGCTCTATCCGGAGATGAAGATTGTTTGCAACGCCATTGCCGCAGGAATGATAAAAGGTTTCTGCCATATCACCGACGACAGCCGTTTCCTTATAGTGAAAGATGGCGATGAAATTTCGTTGGGCAATCACACCCTTCGCTTCTATATGACCCCGATGGTCCATTGGCCCGAAACAATGATGACATATATCCCCGACCTGAAAACAATCTTCTCCGGAGACGGATTCGGAACATTTGGCGCCCTTAACGGGGGCGTGCTCGACTCCGAAATGGAAACAGGGCTATACTTCAGGGAGATGTATCGTTACTACTCCAACATCGTGGGCAAGTATGGACGTTCCGTTATCAATGCCCTCAACAAACTGAAGGACGTTGAGCTAAACTACATTTGCCCGACTCACGGTCCTGTATGGCACGACAAGATTAATGATGTGATTGAGATCACGCGCCGCCTTGGGTCATACGAGAGCGAACGAGGCATTGTCATAATTTATGGCTCAATGTATGGCAACACCACTGAAGCGGCCGAAGAGATCGCTTCTCATCTTAACCGTTTGGGAGAAAAGAATATCATTATCCACAATGCCGCTCATTCTGAGATGAGCGACATGATAAGTGACGCTTTCAGATATGACACGCTCATCGTTGGCTCATGTGTATATTCAATGCGCCTTTTCCCGCCTGTAGAAGCCTTCCTCACCGCTATGGAGACACGTGAGATAAAGAATAAGACATTCGGCGGATTTGGAAGCTTCTCTTGGGCAACGGGAGCTGCCGAAAATAAATTCAAAGAATTTTCTGAACGCCTTAAGCTTCCTTTGGCCGCAACATTCTCCTTCAAACATGCCATGCACGATGGCACTGCCAAAGATGCTAAGGAATTTGCGGAGCAGATCTGGGAAGCGAGAAACAAATAAGAGCATATATAATAATATAGTTCTCATAACTCCCACCTCATAACTTAAAACTTAAAAATAGTGTTAGCAGCCATATTTGATGCCAGTGAGTTTTTCAAATGGTTCATTGAAAACGCGAGCTATATATTCGTGTTCGTGTTTATGGTGATTGAAAGCTCATTTATCCCTTTCCCGTCGGAGGTGATTGTGCCTCCCGCCGCTTATCTCGCCTGCACCAATGCCGGTGCAGGAAGCGATATGAATATCTTCATTGTTGTTTTGGTCGCAACTTTAGGTGCTTTAGGAGGAGCATTCATCAACTATTATATCGCTCTTTGGGTAGGCCGGCCTGTGGTGTATCGTTTTGCCGATAGCCGGCTCGGCCATGCCTGCCTGATCGACAGGGCAAAAGTTGAGAAAGCTGAGGCTTATTTCGACAAGCACGGTGCCGTTTCCACATTTGTAGGGCGCCTAATTCCCGCAATCCGGCAACTTATATCTATCCCTGCCGGAATCTCAAAAATGAATGTCGCCACATTCGCGCTTTTCACTGCTTTGGGGGCACTGGTTTGGAACGGCATTCTTGCAGCCCTCGGATATTGGCTCTCCCTCCACGTGTCTCCGGCTATGCTGTTCGAGAAGGTGGAGCAATATAACAGCTACCTCACATGGGCCGGATTGGCTCTCGGGGCTTTGTGCGTGGCCTACATCTGCTGGAACGCATTCAGGAAAAAACCGGCTAAAGATGAGGATAACAAGTGATAGGGGAAAAAAGTGATATCCTGGATATTAAGCTAAATTTAAAGAGCTAATTAAAGAAGAACGGGAGGTTTGATATGGATTCAAGCCTCCCGTTCTCTTATCTGAATAGTTACCTGCTTTTCACACTCTTGCCGATGAAACGTTAGCGGATGAAAAGCATCTCGCGATATTTCGGAAGAGTCCAGATCTCATTATCCACCATAAGCTCGAGCTTATCGATATGATAACGAATATCCTCCATCTTTGGAGCCACATTGTCGTGATAAGCAATTGCCTTTTCCCTTTCGGAAGTGATCTTATTCGCATTCCTGCGGGCATCTATCATTGCATCAACTCCGCTCTTTACAGCAGAGATATGTTCGGAGATAGATTCTATAGTGGCAAGATTTTGCGATGCGATGCGGTCTGACTTATCACCGGAGAAGAGTTCCTTGATCTTATATACGTTGTCGAGAAGCAAAGACTGGTAGCGCACTGCGGCCGGAATCACGTGGTTGATTGCAAGGTCACCGAGCACGCGGCTCTCTATCTGAATCTTCTTGGTGTACATCTCCCATTTCACCTCATTTCGGGCAGCGAGCTCCTTACGCGAAAGCACTCCTGTTTTCTCGAACATCGCTACATTCTCCGGATGCATGTAGATGTCATACATGATCGGTGCGGAAGTTTCCGTGTCAAGGCCACGGCGAGCCGCCTCCTCTTTCCACTCGTCGGAATAACCGTTGCCATCGAACTGGATAGCACGATGAGCCTTCACAAGCTTCTTCACCTCCTTAAGTATGGCTTTCTCAAGCTTCTCCCCCTTTGCAACTCGCGCATCTACAGCATCGGCAAATTCATCAAGCTGAGCTGCCATGGCGGCATTGAGAGCTATGAGGGCAGAGGCACAGTTAGCCGATGAACCAACGGCACGATACTCGAATCTGTTTCCGGTAAACGCAAATGGACTTGTGCGGTTACGGTCGGTGTTATCAATCATAAGCTCCGGAATCTGAGCCACATCAAGGCTTAGCTCACCTTTCCCTTCCAGCACGATGTTCTCATCCACCTCATTCTTCTCGATCTTATCGAGAATCTGTGAAAGCTGTGAGCCGAGGAACATGGAGATGATTGCCGGGGGTGCCTCATTGGCTCCAAGACGATGGGCATTGGTGGCATTGATAATCGAAGCTTTCAGCAATCCGTTATATTTATGCACGGCGGCCATGACATTAGCCACAAAAGCAATGAACCGGAGGTTGTCGAGCGCTGTCTTGCCGGGGGCGAAAAGCAATGACCCGGTGTCGGTCCCAAGCGACCAGTTGTTATGCTTGCCGCTTCCGTTGATGCCGGCAAAAGGCTTCTCGTGAAGGAGCACCCTGAAGCTGTGACGGCGTGCAACTTCCTCCATCACCGACATAAGGAGAAGGTTATGGTCGTTGGCAAGGTTGCACTCTTCATAAATTGGGGCAAGCTCAAACTGGTTGGGTGCAACCTCATTGTGGCGTGTCTTAGCCGGGATTCCAAGTTTATGGCACTCATACTCCAGATCGAGCATAAAGGCCTCCACACGTTTTGGAATCGAACCGAAATAATGGTCTTCTAACTGCTGATTCTTCGCTGATTCGTGTCCCATCAGGGTGCGTCCGGTCATCACCAGGTCGGGGCGCGCCGCATAGAGAGCTTCATCAACAAGGAAATATTCCTGCTCCCAGCCGAGATTGCAGATCACGTGTTTAACCGCAGGGTCAAAGTAGCGGGCCACGCGTGTGGCGGCTTTATCCACGCTGTTCAGCGAACGGAGGAGAGGGGTCTTGTAGTCAAGGCTTTCACCCGTATAAGAGATGAAAACCGTTGGAATACACAGGGTATTGTCGAGGATGAAAGCGGGTGAAGAGATATCCCAGGCTGAATAGCCGCGTGCTTCAAATGTATTGCGGATTCCGCCGTTCGGGAAACTTGAAGCGTCCGGCTCCTGCTGCACAAGGAGTTTGCCGGAGAATTTCTCAATCACTCCCCCTTTGCCATCGTGCTCCACGAAAGCATCGTGCTTCTCAGCAGTGCTTCCGGTGAGAGGATGGAACCAGTGGGTATAGTGACGCGCGCCCGAATCAAGAGCCCATTGCTTCATTCCGGCAGCCACGCTGTCGGCAATCTCACGCGATAACGGCTCGCGATTATCAATTGCCTTTACGAGAGCATCGTAGGTATCTTTGGGAAGATATTCAAACATCTTCTGGCGGTTGAAAACCTGCTTCCCATAATACTTCTCCACTCTCTCTTCGGGAAGCTCCACTTTCACAGCTTTGCGGTTGGAAGCCTCCTCAACACTTTTGAATCTTAATTTTGACATAATCTTATATTTTTATGCGCCCGGCTTCGGGCATTTATCTTTTTGTCATAGGCCAAGGGCCTCAGTAATATCATCCAGCACATTCAAGTCATCGAGTGCCTTGATAGCCTTTATATCGTTAAGCGACTTGAATTCATCTTCAAGCGCATCATCTTTCTTGAAATTGATGCGCGAAATCCGCTCCATTGCCTTGCGCGTGTTCTTAGGGGAATTAAATCCCGTCAGGCGTATATAGCCTGCGCCGCTTTCTCCGAATCCGATGCCCGGCGTTGAAGAGACCTCAGCTTCAGATAAGATGCGCTCAAATAGTTTCCAGGAATCATCCTCTCCGGGCAATTTAGCCCAAACGTATGGGGAATTGTCGCCTCCATAAACCTCAAAACCCGCCGCCTCCATAGCTTTACGGATATATCGGGCATTTGAGAGATAGATATCTATATTCCCTTTTATGGCCTCTCGTCCTTGGGGTGTATATAATGCCTCTGCCCCACGCTGTATTATATAGGATGCTCCATTGAATTTAGTTGACTGGCGTCGGTTCCACAACTGTCGCAGAGGGAACTCATTCCCCTCCCTGTCCATCCCTTTCAGTTCGGAGGGCACAACTGTGTATCCGCACCTTAGTCCTGTGAATCCCGCTGTCTTAGAGAAGCTCCTTATTTCAATGGCAACCTCCTTCGCTCCTTCAATCTCATAAATGGAACGCGGAATTTCCGGATCCCTTACGAAAGCTTCGTAGGCCGAATCAAAAACTATCAACGTCTTGTTGCGCTGTGCATATTCCACCCATTCCTTAAGTTCATCTCGCGTAAAGACTGTGCCTGTAGGGTTGCATGGCGAACAAAGGAACACCACATCAACTCCACGGGCGGGCACCTCAGGCTTGAAACCGTTTTCCGGCTTGCAATCCATATATAGGATTCGGCTCCAGCGCCCATCGGAAAGGAGGTCTCCTCCCCTGCCATCCATGACGCTGGAATCAACATATACAGGATAGCCGGGGTCGGCCACACCAATCACGCTTTTCCGGGAATAGATGTTGCCGAGGTTCCCCAAATCGCTCTTGGCTCCATCGCTTATGAAAATATCATCTGCTTTGATGTCGATTCCCCTCTCCTGATAATCCCCTTTTGCAATGGCTTCTCGGAGAAAGGGATAACCTTGCTCAGGCCCGTAGCCATGGAAAGTGTCGGACGATGCCATATCATCCACTGCCCGGTGCATAGCCTCAATCACACAAGAGGCCACAGGGAGCGTGACATCGCCAATATCCATGCGGATAAGGTCTGCATCTGGATGTGCCTCACGATATTCCTTCAGTTTGGATGCAACTGTGGAAAAAAGATAAGACTGAGGCAGTTTTATAAAATTTTCGTTGATATACACCTGTATTGCTTTTTCAAGTTTTAATCTGTTATTCCATTCTTTCCCCGGTTGCCTCCTTAGGGTAAAATACCCCGTCAGCAATAAACTCAGCAGGGCCGGTGAGAAATACATGATTGCTTTCCTCGTCCCAACTGATTTTCAATTCCCCACCGGGAAGCGACACGAACACTTCCCTCTCTGTGTAACCATTCAGCACGGAAGCTACAACAGCGGCACAGGCACCTGTGCCGCAAGCCATTGTCTCGCCCGAACCTCGCTCCCAGACCCTCATTTCAAGATGACGGGAATCAATCACCTTTATAAATTCTATATTTGATTTATTGGGAAAAATTTCAGCCACTTCCATCTTAGGACCCTCCTGAAGCACAAGACGGTCGAACAATGCCGGCACAAAAACTACGGCATGGGGATTTCCCATGCCGACAGCTGTGATTTTATACTCGATACCGTTGATGACCTCTTTTTCTGAGATCTTACACTCTTTTGAGCTGCTTAAAACGGGTATCCTTTCCGGCGAAAGCTCGGGGGTTCCCATATCTACTGTGACTTCCTTTACTTCTCCGTCGGCTATTTCGAGATGAAGATGGCGTATGCCGGCAAGCGTTTCGAGCGTTACATCTGTTTTATCTGTCAGATGCTTGTCATACACATACTTCCCGATACATCTGGAGGCGTTACCGCACATCTCCGCTTCACTGCCGTCTGCATTGAACATGCGCATGCGAAAATCTGCTTTATCAGAGGGCAATATCACAACAAGGCCGTCGCTGCCAACGCCGAAATGTCGGTCACTTATCTGTCGCGAAAGGAGGGGAAGATTATCGGGCACCTCGGTCAAGGCGTCGATATATACATAATCATTTCCGGCACCATGCATTTTGGTGAACGGAATCACTTTTTTACAAGATTCCATATATCATGCAATTAAGGAGCTTTTGAATGCTCTGTTATGGAATACTAAGCCTGTCAATCGGGCTGCAAATCTTTTTTACCGCCGCAAAGTTACGAAAAATTTCTCACTTTTCGACTATTTTCTCAAATTAATGCATAACTTAAATTCTTTCCCGTCCATTTTTATTCACATCATTAGAACAGGTCTGAGATTATCTCATCAGAAATCATCACTCCTGTGTCGGTAAGGATTATATGGTTATCGATACTTCTCAAATCTCCCGATTTTAAATAACTCACCGCCCTCTTCTCCAGCTTTTTGCGTTCCTTTTCCCCGAAACAGTCCTGAAACTCTTTTAAGTCAAGTCCTTCACATGTTCGCAGCCTGGTCATTATCATCTCTTCCCGCAATTCTTCATCCGAGAGAAATTCGCTTTCCACAACACCTGCATTTCCCTTCAATTCTGCAAATCCTTTTATATATAAGGAGAGATCTGCACAATTATAACGTCGTTCCCGGTCGCCGTCATAGCTATGCGCACTCGGCCCTAATCCTATATAAGGGATTCCCTTCCAATAGTTGGAATTATGATGCGAACGCTTTCCGGGCAAGGAATAATTAGATAACTCATATCTCTCATATCCGGCGGCGCGAAGCTTCGAAGTCAATAAACGGAACATCTCAACGCTATCTTCTTCCGGCAGCTCTGCAATCTTTCCGGCATCCCTTAGGCGAGTGAGGGCACTCCTTTCCTCATACATTAAGGAATAAGCCGATATATGTTCGGGTCGCATTTCAAGAAATCGGTCAATAGTGTCGGAAAGGGAGCTGATGGTTTGCCCCGGCAGACCGAAAATGAGGTCAAGTGATATATTGGAAAAATATTTGCGCAGGATTGAATATGCACTAAATACATCAGAAGCTGTATGTCGCCGCCCAATAGCCCGTAATTCAGAATCATTGAGCGTCTGCACTCCCATGCTCACTCTGTTCACCCCTGCATCCGCCCAACCTTTAGCTCTCTCTTCGGTCACATCATCCGGATTGACCTCAATCGTGAACTCCCCTATCGGATTGATGATCATGTTGCGAAATCTCTTTATCAGGTCAACCGGCGCTAAAGAAGGCGTTCCACCGCCCAAATAGAGCGATACGGTTGAACCTGACGGAATCTGACGAGTCATGAATTCATTCTCCACTGCTCTGCCGAAGAGAGGCCAGTCGGCCAAGCGTTCCCCCACACTGTAAAAGTCGCAATAAAGACATTTCTTCCGGCAAAAAGGGAAATGAATGTAAATTCCGAAATTTTCTTCTGAAATCATGACGCAAAGTTAACAAAATGATGGGAATTTTATGCAAAAAGAAATAAATATGTTACACAACATATAATAAAAATGCTCACAATTAGAATATTTTTATTAATTTTCCAACGTCTTAAAAAATACCCTCTCTTCCCAATATAATAATACCTGAAACTCGATGCCATTCTTCCTTCCTAAGGATGGTATGGGTCAGAACGTTAACCATCTAAAATCTTTACCGCATGAAGGTTTACAAGACCAACGAAATCAAAAACATTGCCCTCTTAGGATCAAAGGGCTCAGGAAAAACCACACTCGCTGAATCGATGATCTACGAGTGTGGAGTTATAAAACGTCGCGGCACAATTGATGCCGGCAATACAGTTTCCGACTATTTCCCCGTAGAGAAGGAATATGGCTATTCCGTTTTCTCCACTGTGTTCAATGCAGAATTTAACGGCAAGAAGCTTAATATCATAGACTGCCCGGGAGCTGACGACTTCGTAGGGAATGCCTATACTGCTCTTGGTGTATGCGATATGGGTCTTATCCTCCTTGACTCACAGTATGGTGTAGAGGTGGGTACTCAGAATATTTTCCGCACTACTGAAAAGCTGAAAAAACCTGTTATTTTTGCTCTCAACCAGATAGACGGTGAAAAAGCCGACTATGATAACGTGATCGAACAGATGCGTGAAACTTTTGGTCCGCGCGTGGTTCAGATCCAGTATCCCCTGGAATGTGGCCCCAACTTCCATTCTATGATCGACGTCCTTCTTATGAAGAAATATGAATGGGGTCCTGATGGAGGCACACCCACTATCTCTGAAATTCCGGCCGACCAGATGGAGAAAGCGAAAGAGCTCAACCAGATTCTTGTGGAGGCGGCCGCCGAGAATGATGAGACTTTGATGGATAAATTCTTTGAGGAGGGTTCTCTTACTGAAGATGAGATGAGAATGGGTATCCGCAAGGGTCTTATCGACCGTTCCATCTATCCCGTTGTTGTGCTTAGCGCCGCAAAAGATATGGGCGTGCGCCGTCTCATGGAATTCCTTGGCAATGTTTGTCCTTTCGTTGACGATATGCCCGCTCCGGAAACTATCACCGGAGAAGCTGTGAAACCGGATGCTAACGGCCCGCTTTCTGTATTCTTCTTCAAGACTTCAGTTGAGCCGCACATCGGAGAGGTTTCCTATTTCAAAGTGATGAGCGGTACTCTCAAGGCAGGCGACGACCTCGACAATGTGTCGCGTGGCGGAAAAGAGCGTCTTCAGCAGATATTCACCGTATGCGGGCAGCTCCGCAATCCAATCGAAAAACTCGAGGCTGGAGATATCGGCGCTGCAGTGAAACTGAAAGATGTCCGCACTGGCAACACTCTGGATGCTAAGGGATGCGACTACCAGTTCGATTTCATCAAATATCCGGCTCCCAAATATACACGTGCAATCCGACCCGTCACTGAAAGCGATGCTGAAAAACTTGCCGGAATCCTCACGCGCATGCACGAAGAGGATCCCACTTGGATTGTAGAACAGTCTAAGGAATTGAAACAGACTCTTGTGAAGGGTCAGGGAGAATTCCACCTCCGCACACTCAAATGGCGTATTGAGAACAATGAGAAACTCCCAATCGTCTTTGAGGAACAGAAGATTCCTTATCGCGAAACAATCACTAAGGCTGCGCGCGCCGACTATCGTCACAAGAAGCAGTCGGGCGGTTCCGGTCAGTTTGGCGAAGTTCACCTTATCATCGAGCCTTACACAGAGGGTATGCCGGAGCCTGAAAGCTATAAATTTGGCAATCAGGAATTCAAGCTCAATGTGCGCGACAAACAGGAGATTCCTTTGGAATGGGGTGGCAAGCTGATTGTCTATAACTGCATCGTGGGCGGTGCTATCGACGCCCGCTTCATACCTGCAATCGTGAAAGGTCTTATGGACCGCATGGAACAGGGCCCGCTCACCGGCTCTTACGCTCGCGATGTCCGCGTAATGATCTATGACGGCAAGATGCACCCGGTTGACTCCAATGAAATCTCGTTCCGTCTCGCCGGACGAAACGCATTCTCTCAGGCTTTCCGCGAGGCTAATCCGAAGATTCTTGAACCTATCTATGATGTGGAAGTCCTCACCCCGAGCGATTCCATGGGCGATGTTATGAGTGATCTCCAGGGTCGCCGAGGCATCATTATGGGCATGGAATCTGACCACGGTCTTGAAAAGATCAACGCCAAGGTGCCTTTGAAAGAGATGGCTTCCTACTCCACATCTCTCAGCTCCATCACAGGCGGACGAAGCGG
>CAMWXH010000094.1 GCA_947178165.1 uncultured Porphyromonadaceae bacterium
ATATTTGCTAAAAACTGCCGCCAGTTCATCCCCGCGCGAGAGCTTCCCATCTTTGAGCACAACCACAGTCACAATCCCTTCAGCACATACTTCGCCGTCGCTGCGAATTATGTCCTGATGGAAAATGAATCTGGGGCCTTTCCTCTCTAATCTAAGGCATGAGATGAAACTGTCTCCTCCTCGGAGGGAAGTCTTATACTCCACCTCTATTTTTCGAACCACGGCATCAATGCCATGATTATGCATCTCTATGAATGAAAGCCCTGCATCCTTGCAGAAACGATGGCGCGTATGCTCCATATAATGCAGGTAGTTGGCATTATTGACTATCTGTTCGCAATCCAGTTCATAATCCCTTACCTCCATATCCATTATGAAGCAATACCGGCGGTTTTTATCTTTAATTATCCTCATTATTATCTCTTTTACTTATCCTCTTCACTGCCCGCGAAAAGTCTTCCTGATTATCAAATGCCTCTGCCGGAAGGTATAAAAATCCCTGTTTCGGCTCCAGAACATGGAAAACTACATAATCTTTCCCAACAGAATAGTTCCCGAAAGAGGTGAATGGATAACTATATTCCCTCCATTCATCTATCTTCTCCGGCTTACAGTCATTTTGGGCAATCTCCTCTTGTAAGTCAGCATCTGCATCCGGCTCCTCTGGTCCCTTAACCCTTAAAAAAAGTGTGAGATTTTTTTTATCAATCTCTATGCGATGATCAAGGACGTTAAGGAAGTTCTCCCCTTTCATACCGTAATTATAATACAATATCATCAAGAGGGCAGGTGCAACCAGACAAACCAAAAGCAATGCCATAATGAAAATACGGTAATCCATAGCAAGCCCGAGGATGACTGCAACAATAAAAAGGAAGAATCCTCCGAAAATCCATGCCTGACCGTGACGTTCAATCAGCAGCATTGCGAATCTCTTCCTATCAGCCTTGAAAATCTTAGTCTTGATCTCCGTGGAAGATTCATTACTATGAGAGTCATTCTTTCTCATCGCGCATTTTTATCTCTCTGTCGTATGTCTGCCGATTCTCCTCGATAGCCTTCTGTGCATAGCCGGTTCCAGTCTCATTATATAGCTTCGTTATGTCAATATACATCTTCTTCCCTTTCGAGCTAAAGACCTCTCCTCTTTTTTTCACGGCTTCATCACCAAGAAGAGAATGGCCATTAGGAAGCTTTCCTCGCAATCCTTCATCAACACCGTCAGGAGAACACTTCACGGCCCTTATTCTTGAAACGGGTGGATAACCAATCCCTGTCCACATCACATATTGTTTCTCCACTAATTCAGGATCCACTTTTTCTCCTGAAGTTAACGGTTTGCAGCCTTCTATTGCAATCGTGGCGGTTGATTTGTAACGTGGAATAAAATCATCGTCAAGCAGCGATTTTTCACCGCTAAAAGTGAAGTCCCTCTTTTTTCCATCATGATAGAAAGTGCGACTGATCTTCTCCGTGAGAAGTTCCGGAGTTATTTCCTTTTTCTGAGCGTAAGGAGCCAAAAGGCATTCCGCATTTGCTTCCCTCACATATCCGTAACCCTCGTTGGGCCGACCGGAATGGCTATAATTGGTGCGAACAAGCATTCCGTCGGGAGAATCTTTCAGATCATATCGGATATAGGAATGATTATTGGTTTCAAAGTATGCTCCGTCGCCATACGCATCTATTACGCCGAAATTCGCTTCAACCCCCATGGGGCGGGGCAGGGTGTCAAGAAGATGCGCGAAATCATCTACCGTGCGGCAAATCCGCAATGCCTTGGTCATGACAAAACCCTCCTTATCCATCTTTTTGGCCGGAAGTTTATCATCCTTTATATTGTAGGAAGCTGTATTCATCACTGCAAATCCCGCTTCATTCATACCCATCCATGCCTCCTTGAGGGCTTTATCTCCTGCATTGTAAAGGGCTACGAATGAAAAAACGCCTTCCCCTCCCGGCACATACTCCACTTTATTGTCAGTAGTGCTTGTGTCTCGATGTTTCCATAAAATTGGACGGCCGTAAGGATTAAGGTCAGCTCCAATTATGGCCGACGTGCATCCTTTGCAATCAAGGCTCGACAAGAGAACTAAGAGCACAAGATTGGATAATAATATTATTCCTTTCTTTACAGTCATATATTTACAAATACAGAGGGAAACGACCTGTTTCCCTCTGTAAAATTATGAAATATTTCTTTTTCTGCAAAATATATGCAACTATCTAAACCCTTTTTGCATTAATCAAGCTTATGGATGACAAGGCCGGAACGCAATTTAGGTTCAAACCATGTGGTTTTCGGTGGCATGATGTTACCGGTGTCGGCAATATTCATGAGCTGATCCATGGTCACTGGATAAAGGGCAAGTGCCATAGCCATCTCTCCGCTGTCAACACGACGTTTGAGTTCGCCGAGACCGCGGATACCTCCAACGAAGTCTATCCTCTTGTCGCTTCTGAGGTCATGGATGCCAAGTATGTCGCGAAGTATAAGGTCGGAAGAAACAGTCACATCAAGCACACCGATCGGATCCTGGTCATTGAATGTGCCCTCTTTTGCTGTGAGTGAATACCAGCGTCCATCAAGATAGAGAGAGAAATTATGCAGTCCCTGTGGCTGATAAATCTCTGTGCCCTTATCTTCCACTACGAAATTCTCTTCAAGTTTCTTCAGGAACTCAGCCGGTGTCAATCCGTTAAGGTCTTTAACCACACGGTTGTAGTCGATGATGCGCAGATGTGAAGAGGGGAAAGCCACTGCCATGAAGTAGTTATATTCCTCATCACCCTTATGATCGGGATTGCCCGCAGCCTTTTCGGCTCCAACAAGCGCGGCGGCGGCGGAACGGTGATGACCGTCGGCTATATAGAGATGCGGAATCTTCTCAAACTCCTCTGTAACCTTAGCTATAGTCTCGGGATTGTCAATCACCCAAAGCGTATGCCCGAAACCGTCGGGAGCCACGAAATCATATTCCGGTTCTCTTGAAGAAACCTCACGGATTATCTTCTCAAGCTCTTCATTGTCGGGGAAAGCGAAAAACACAGGTTCAATATTCGCGTTGTTGCAGCGAACATGCTTCATGCGGTCTTCCTCCTTGTCACGGCGAGTAAGCTCATGCTTCTTGATGCGCCCCTCCATATAATCAGGCACCCAGGCGGCTACAACGAAACCGTATTGCGTGCGGCCATCCATTGTCTGGGCATAAATGTAGTAGTTCTCTTTCCCATCCTGAACAAGCCATCCCTCGTCCTGGAATTTCTTGAAATTCTCAACTGCCTTATCATAGCATGCGGGATCATGCTCATCAAAACCCGGTTCGAAATCAATCTCAGGCTTGATGATATGGTAGAGACTTTTGGCGTTTCCTTCAGCTTCCTTGCGCGCTTCTTCAGAATTGAGCACATCGTATGGACGTGAGGCAACTTCTTCTACAAGATGTTTTGGGGGACGAACCCCTTTGAAAGGCTTTACTTTTGCCATGGTGTTATAAATATTAGGTTTAAGGTTTTTATGTCGTTTAATAATTTATGGTTCATTCCTTCTTCATCTTGCGTGTACATGAGCTGCATAGGCCATATATGTTAGTCGAGATAAATGAAGCCTTGAATTGCCTGAATTTCATTTTCTCAAAACATTCATTGAAGCCTTCATCACGCACTTCCCTCACTTTTCCGCAATTCAAGCATATAAGATGAAGATGCCGGTCATCGGAGAGTTCGTAGGCAGCTTGGTTCTCATTCAAGTAATGCTTGCGAAGGATGTTGCATTCACACAGCAATTCAACCGTATTATAGACCGTGGCCCGGCAAACCCTGTATTCCGATTCAATATCGCGATAAAGCTCATCGATGTCGAAGTGTACTCTCTGTTCAAACACCTTGTCGAGTATCGCAAAACGCTCCGGAGTCTGTCTCATCCTTTTCGATTTTATGAACTCCGCGAATCTTCCCCGAAGATGTTCCTTGATTTCCGAATCGACCTTTGCTTTCATAACTATCGCAAATTTAATCACCAATTACCAATTTTCCAAATTGGAATTAAAAATATTTTGAACTGAAAATAGATAATAGAGAATTTTTTTCTAACTTTGTGAAACGAACTTCAAGCCGGCTTTCATTCCGTCGGTACGTGACTGATGTAAAGAAAATGCCGGGACACGACCAATCTAATACCATCTAATACGATCATGAAATTCAATACTGCCTCCGGCCAGAAATATCTCCTACTTATTGCCCATATCGGCGCATTGATCACTGTCATTGCGTGGGGAACTTCTTTTTTAAGCACAAAGATACTCATGGAGGACGGAGGATTCACCCCCGTTGAGATGTATGTATATCGTTTTGCCGCCGCCTATCTTCTCCTTCTCATTTTTACATGGCGCAAGATTATGTCTAACTCATGGCGTGATGAGCTTACGCTTGCTCTTTGCGGAATCTGCGCGGGCTCCCTATATTTCATCACGGAGAACTATGCCCTCAAACTCACCACCACAGGAAATGTGTCGTTACTCGCTTCCATCTCCCCTATCTTCACCACATTCCTTGTGGCTTTGATGTTCAAGCAACGTCTCCAGATAGGTGTCCTGATCGGTTCAGTTGTGGCTTTCACCGGAGTGGGCTGCATAATTTTCAGTCACGGTGCTTCAATGGAACTTCATCCTGAAGGCGACTTGCTCGCCCTGACGGCAGCTTTCACGTGGGCTATTTATACGGTAGCCATTAAGAGAATCATTCCTAACTATACCTCACTTTTCATTACACGAAAGCTATTTTTCTACGGAGTCATAACCGCCCTCCCTCTCCTTTTTATCCAGCAGGAACCGATACATCTCGCAGAGCTTGTTGATTTCAACAATCCGCGCTACCTAATGAATTTCATTTTCCTTGTGGTGATGTGTTCTATGGTCGCTTATCTGGTATGGAATGAGGCTATGAAATATCTGGGGCCGGTAACTGCAAACAATTATCTTTATATGCAGCCATTGGTAACTATGATTGCCGCATATTTCGTGCTTGGAGAGAATATCTATCTTTTAGGATATATCGGATGCGTGCTTATAATAGGAGGCCTCATAATTTCCGACAAATGGAAAGTTTCAGTATCACCAAATAAACGATAATAGTCTGGCTCTCATACCTCCCCTTACGAATTTCTAAATTCCTTGGGCGACATCCCGGTATATTTCTTAAAATATTTACCGAAGAAAGACTGCGATGGAAAATTCAATTCATCCGCAATCTGCTGTATATTGAGATTGGTTGACTTCAACAGCACTTTTGCTTCAAGAATGACAAATCGCTCAATCCATTCCACTGCCGTGAAACCCGTCTGGCTCTTGATGGTGCGTGAGAGATGCTTCGGGGTAATTTCCAGCCTGGATGCGTAAAACTCTAAAAAGCGCTCCTTCTTATAATGTTCCTGCACAAGTGACAGGAATTTATTGGCCATCCTCCCCTTATTTGATGTTATTTCATTCTTAAACGTTTCATAACATTTATAAAGCGACCGGAAAACATAAGAGGCCACATCAAACACCAACGCTTCGCCACCGTATGGATTAGCTCGATCGGCCAGGATTGAGTTGACACTTTCAACAAACGGAGTCACACTTTGAGCCACACCTTCTGGCATCGGCACCCATACGTGACGGTTCATCATCGTATATAATGGTGAACTTGAAAGAAGAAGGAACAGGTTCTCCTCAAAACGTTTCGACATCACCACAACTGCTGCTTCAAAATCAGGGCTGATATAGGAGGGCATCAGGAACTGGGAGCGCCGGATAGTGACAAATGCCGGCCCTTTAATCTTATGTGAGATAAGGCTTATTTCGGCATGGCACACTCCGCTCTTGACAAATATCCATGTATTGGCGGCAAATTTGACCGGCTCGGAGAGTGATTGGAGCATTGTGGCACGCACATTGTCAATCACCCAGAAATCCTGGTCGAGGATGGCATCAAGCGTTTCAGGCAAATCTATATTATACTTGAATCCTACTCCCATTATTTTATTGATTATTAATATAATATATGAATCGGTTATATACTTTCTCTTTATCTCCACTCCATTTTGGAAATGAATATATGTTCTAAGACATATCAAAATTAGAAAAAATTTCATTCACTACATTATCATATATGATTTTTTTTCCCGATATTTGCAAATGAATTGCTAATACCTCCTTCTCAGCATAAAAAAATTTATACCCATAACACTCTTCCACTCTTACACAAAAATGGAAAGACAGAAATACAGTTACGATCAAGTTTACCGTGCTGCCCTCGATTATTTCAAAGGTGATGAACTCGCCGCACGAGTATGGTCGAGCAAATATTCTCTAAAAGATTCCGATGGAAATTTCTATGAACTCACTCCCGATGATATGCATCATCGCATTGCAAGTGAGATCGCACGCATCGAATCAAAATATCCGGAGCCTATGAGCGAGGAGGAGGTTTTCGAACTCCTGAGAAACTTCCGGTATATCGTGCCTCAAGGCAGTCCAATGGCCGGAATTGGCAATAATTTTCAAGTGGGATCGCTTTCGAACTGCTTTGTGATAGGACTTGACGGGCATCCTGACTCCTATGGCGGGATAATCCGCATCGATGAGGAACAAGTGCAGCTGATGAAGAGACGAGGGGGCGTAGGCCACGACCTTTCCCATATCCGTCCCAAAGGAAGCGCGGTCAAAAACTCAGCATTGACATCTACCGGGCTTGTTCCTTTTATGGAGCGTTACAGCAACAGCACCCGCGAAGTGGCGCAGGATGGCAGGCGTGGCGCTTTGATGATGACCGTGAGCATTAAGCATCCTGATGCAGAGAGTTTCATCGATGCCAAAATGACGGAAGGGAAGGTGACCGGTGCAAATGTTTCGGTGAAGATTGATGATAAGTTTATGGAGTGTGCCCTTTCGGGAGAACCCTATATCCAGCAGTTTCCTGTGAATTCGGAAAATCCTTCCGTAAAAGTCGAGACCGATGCCTCCTCAATATGGAAAAAGATTGTACACAATGCCTGGAAAAGCGCCGAACCCGGTGTCCTCTTCTGGGATACAATACAACGCGAATCGGTGCCCGACTGCTACGCAGACCTCGGCTTTGAAACGGTCTCTACCAATCCTTGTGGAGAGATTCCTTTATGTCCATACGACAGTTGCCGACTGGTGGCTATAAATCTTTACAGCTATGTGAAAAATCCTTTCACTCCTCAGGCTGAATTTGATTTTGAACTTTTCCGTAACCATGCGGCAAAGGCACAACGAATCATGGACGACATAATCGATCTTGAAATGGAAAAGATCGATACAATCATAGCAAAAATTGAGAAAGATCCTGAAACGGATGAGGTTAAATTCACTGAGCTTAACCTGTGGAAAAAGATTCGTTCCAAAACTTTGAAAGGGAGGCGCACCGGTTGTGGCACAACGGGCGAAGGGGATATGCTTGCCGCCTTAGGCTACAGGTATGGAACTCCCGAAGCAACGGCCTTCTCCGTCGAGGTGCATCGCCAGCTGGCTCTCGCCTACTACCGCGGATCGGTCGAACTTGCCGAACAGCGTGGAGCATTTGAGGTATATGATGCTGAGAGGGAGAAAAATAATCCTTATATTATTCGATTGCGTGAAAGCGATCCTGTTCTATATGAAAAGATGTTGAAAAGCGGCCGTCGCAACATTGCCTGCCTTACGATTGCTCCGACCGGGACAACATCCATAATGACACAGACATCTTCTGGCATCGAGCCGGTGTTCATGCCCGTTTATCGCCGCAAACGAAAAGTGAATCCAAACGATGAGAACGTAAAAATCGATTTCGTGGATGAAGTGGGCGATTCATTTGAAGAATATACGGTATATCATCATAAGTTCCTTGAATGGATGAAGGCAAACGGCATCGAGCCTAAGAAGGATCTGTCGCCTGAAGAGATTGAAGAGCTTGTGAAACGCTCCCCATATTATAAAGCCACCAGCAATGATGTTGACTGGATGGAGAAAGTGAGGATGCAGGGAGAAGTGCAGAAATGGGTGGATCATTCAATAAGTGTCACTATAAATCTCCCCAACGACGTGAGCGAGGAACTTGTCGGCAACCTTTATGTAGAAGCCTGGAAAGCTGGATGCAAGGGCTGCACTGTCTATCGTGATGGTTCACGCAATAACGTGCTCGAATCCGTGAAAAGCAAAACCGACTCGCAACATGGCTCCGACACTCACGAACATCTTGTGAAGCGCCCTCGTGAGCTGGAAGCGGATGTGGTGAGGTTTCAGAATAATAAGGAGAAATGGATTGCCTTCGTTGGTCTTGTGGGAGGAAAACCTTACGAGATCTTCACTGGTCTGGCAGATGACGAGGATGGCATATTCTGTCCCAAAAGCGTTAACCATGGAACAATCATTAAGACCGTGGATGCTGAAGGCAGGAAACGCTACGACTTCCAATTCGTTAATAAACGTGGTTATAAAACCACAATCGAAGGCCTTTCTGAGAAGTTCAATCCTGAGTTCTGGAACTACGCAAAACTTATCTCCGGCGTGTTGCGCTATGGAATGCCTATAGATCAGGTTCTCAAGCTGGTGGGCACTCTCGAGCTTGACTCCACAAATATCAACACCTGGAAAAACGGAGTGGAACGGGCTCTTAAGAAATATCTTCCCAACGGCACTGAAGCCAAAGGACAAAAATGTCCTAAATGCGGAGCAGAAACACTTATATATCAAGAAGGTTGTCTTATTTGCACAACCTGTGGAAGCTCGAAGTGCGGTTAAATCAAATGTTAAACTTTTAATCTAAAATTAAATATTCTTACATGAAAATTTCATTCGTAATCAACTACCACACAGAATGGGGTGAGTCGGTCTATCTCTGCGGAAACATACCCGAACTCGGAGGAGGCGACATCCACACAGCTGTGGAGATGACTCTGGTGAGTCCCGATACGTGGGAACTTGGCCTTGAACTTGACCATGATCCCGGAGATTTCGACTATTCATTCATCGTTAAGGCTCCTGATCAGGCGTGGAAATTCGAGTGGGGCAAACCTCACCGTTTCATTTCCGGAAAAGATATTGAGAACTATGCCATTTTTGATGCATGGCACTCTCAGCCTCACGACAAGCCATTCTTCTCTTCAGCTTTCGTTGACGGCATGCTTCGCCGCCCATATCGCGACCAGCCTCTTAAGGCTCTTCCCGGAACAATATGCTTCCGCATCGAAGCTCCAATGGTTAGCCCTGATGAATGTCTTGCCATTTCCGGAGAAGGGAGTGCCCTTGGCAACTGGGATCCTGCAAAGGCTGTAAGGATGAATGATGCCCATTTCCCGCGTTGGGAAGTGAACATTCCTATGCATGGGGTGAAATCTCCTTTTGAATACAAGTTCCTTATCATCAATAAGAATGATGGAACAGTCGTAGGCTGGGAGAATAATTCAAACCGCATCTATGGAATCCCCGAAACTTCAGGCAAGGATCAGGTTGTGGTTGAAGGCGGAAGCCTGGCTAATACAAAAGAGAACTGGAAGGGTGCCGGCACTGCAATTCCGGTGTTCTCAATCCGTTCGGAAGAGGATTTTGGCATTGGCGATTTCGTTGACATCAAGAAGCTTGTTGACTGGTGTGTTATCACAGGGCAGAAAATCCTTCAGGTGCTGCCGGTGAACGATACCATGATGACTAAGACATGGCTTGATTCTTATCCCTATAAGTCTAATTCAACATTCGCGCTTCATCCTCAGTATATCCGTCTGGAGGAAGTAGGAACTCTCAAAGATGAAGGCCGTCGTGATTATTATCGCAATCTTGGTCGTGAGCTCAATGCTCTTTCCGAGATTGACTATGAGCGCGTAAATAACGCAAAACAGGAATATCTCCACGAGATTTTTGCTGAAACAGGCGCCAACACCCGTCGCACAAAGGCATATAAGGAATTTGTTGAGAAAAACTCATACTGGCTGAAACCATACGCCGTATGGAGTGTGCTCCGCGACCTTTATAATACACCCGACAATAACCTTTGGGGTGAATATGCATCATACGACGAGGAGAAGGTGAATCGCTTTGCAGAAGAGCACGCTGATGAGGTGAACTTCTATTATTTCGTTCAATATCATCTCGACCGTCAGCTGCGCGATGTCCGCGATTACGCCCACAGCAAGGGTGTCGTTCTTAAAGGTGATATACCAATCGGCATAAGCCGTTTCAGCGCGGATGCATGGCAGACTCCTGAATTGTTCAATATGAACACTCAGGCGGGTGCTCCACCGGATGACTTCTCTGTGCTTGGCCAGAACTGGGGCTTCCCGACATATAACTGGGATGAAATGTCGAAAGATGGATTCCAATGGTGGAAGAACCGTTTCCGCAAGATGGCTGAATATTTTGATGCTTACCGTATCGACCATATCCTTGGCTTCTTCCGCATTTGGGAGATTCCTATGGATGCAGTCCATGGCTTGTTAGGATACTTCAATCCCGCCCTCCCCTTCTCTCCCAACGAGATGCGCGAGCAATTTGATTTCTGGATTAACGTGGATATCCAGACTAATCCACTTATCCTTGAATGGATGCTCGATGAGATGCTTGGCGACCGCAAGGAAGAATTTAAAGAACGTTTCCTTGACCATGTGGGTGGCGACCGCTTCGTGCTCAAACAGTATGTAAATACTCAGCGCAAGGTGGAGGATTTCTTCGCTAATGAAGAGAAGGATGAGAAGAACGTGCAGTTTGAGAATGTTCTCTACGGCATCATCGATAATGTACTTTTCATTGAAGATCCCTATCATCGCGGCCACTATCATCCGCGCATTTCGGCACAGTTCTCATACCAGTATCGTATGTTGAATGACTATGAGCGCTGGTGCTTCAACCGTCTCTACAATGACTTCTACTATCATCGTCATAACGACTTCTGGTATGGCAAGGCAATGTGGAAGCTTCCTCCACTTCTTGACTCCAACTCAATGCTTACTTGTGCTGAGGACCTCGGCATGATTCCGGATTGTGTGCCTGCAGTGATGAGTCAGCTCGAAATCCTAACCCTTGAGATTGAGAGGATGCCTAAGGATCCCTCCCTTGAGTTTGGTGATACATGGAATTATCCTTACTACTCGGTTTGCACCACATCCACTCACGATATGGCGGGTATCCGTTCATGGTGGGAATCGGATCATGATGTTGCCAACCGTTTCTTCCACCATATTCTTGGAGAATGGGGCGAAGCGCCTCAGTATGCCGAACCATGGATCTGCGACAAGATTGTTGATCTTCAGCTCAAATCGCCCTCCATGCTCTGCATCCTTCCCCTGCAAGACTGGCTATCGACAGATGGCACCCTCCGCCGTCAGGATCCGCGTGAAGAGCAGATTAACGAGCCCGCCAATCCAAAGCACTACTGGCGTTACCGTATGCACCTCACCACCGACCAGCTCCTCGCTGCCGACACCTTCAATGCCGCAATGCTCGACAAAATCCAGGAAGCACACCGTTGAGCTGAATAAGCTTTTACCTATAAAAAACCTCGGAAGCCTGCGCCTCCGAGGTTTTTAATTATTCTCTAAACAATTATTTTCCATAGAAATAGATATTTATCAATCACTTCCGCTTCACTAAAATA
>CAMWXH010000095.1 GCA_947178165.1 uncultured Porphyromonadaceae bacterium
GTATGTAAAGAGTTATACTTGTTGGAATCAACTACTTACACTGATGTTTGGGCAACTTTCAAATCGAGAGAGTCTGCGAGACCTCATCGTGGCGATGGAAGCCCATGCAGGAAAACTCTATCATCTCGGAATCGGAAAGTCCGTAACGAGGAGCAATCTTAGCAAGGCTAATGAGCAACGGGACTATCGAATCTTCGAGGAGTTTGCCTTCTTCATGATCGGTGAGGCCCGTAAGCGTAGAATACAGAAAATATTTGAGCTTGACGGTCATGTCTATGCCTTCGACTCTACTACCATAGACCTATGTCTTTCGGTGTTCGAGTGGGCCAAGTTTCGTAAACACAAAGGTGGCATCAAGATGCACACGCTTTATGACGTAGAATCTCAAGTTCCTGCTTTCGTGCACATTACCCCTGCAAGAATCCATGATTCAAAGGCCATGCCGGAGATTCCTTATGAGAAAGGAGCACACTATATCTTCGACAGAGGATATAATGATTTCGGTAATCTTTACACGATAAACCGTATTGAGGCATTCTTTGTCGTCAGGGCGAAGACCAATGTCAGGTTCAAGCCTGAGACGTGGAAACGACGGCTACCGGAGAACGTGATCTCTGATGGCATTGGCTACTTCACGGTCTATAAAAGCGCTAAGGATTATCCTGAAAAACTCCGCAAGGTTGTCTGCATTGACCCCGAAGACGGTACCAGATACATCTTCCTCACCAACAACCTGACTGCATCCGCTGAGACTATCGCCGACTTATATCGCAATCGATGGTGTGTGGAATTGTTCTTCAAATGGATCAAACAGCATCTGCGAATAAAGAAGTTCTGGGGAACATCAGAGAATGCAGTACGCATCCAAATCTATTGTGCCATAATTACTTATTGTCTGGTGGCAATAGTGCAGCACGATATGAAACTGGAGCGAAGCATCTATGAGATACTCCAGATACTGGGAATCTCATTGACAGACAAGACGCATCTGAGAGATCTCTTCGACAAATCGAATTTCAAAAATGTCAATGTTCTCTATGGTTCAAGTGAACCGAATTTATTTAATTTTTAACCCCGTCCATTTTTTAGTGGACAGTAGTGAATTTTCCACAAGAATAAAATTCTTTCAAAATATTACCATCATTAAGATGATCCAGAATAAAATGCAAAATATTGAAAATATGCCTCTCACGTGGAGGCATATTTATATTGTAACGGTCGCTTCTCTCGGACAGCTTATCGGAACCGCTGTCGCCACGGTTGCAGGGGTGATAATCCCTATGATGAATATACTCGCCCACCCCGAGCTTTCAACCTTTATGCAGGGACTCATCGGCTGCATTGACCTCATAGGCATAGGGATCGGCTCCGTGATCTTCGGCTCGCTCAGCGACAAGTATGGCTACCTTTTCTTTTTCCGCTTTTGTCCGGCGCTAATGTTAGCGGCCTCGCTCGTCGCAATATTCATACCCAATGTCACAATCCTTACAATTGCACTCTTCTTCGTAGGCCTCGGAATTGGAGGGGAATACAGCCTTGATTCGGGCTATGTATCGGAACTGATGCCTGTAAAAGACCGGGCATTGATGGTGGGAGTGACTAAAACAGCCTCTGCGCTCGGTAATATTATCGCCGCCGCCCTCTGTTTCTGGGTGATTATGGATACTAAAAATGCTGCCGACTGGCATCTCATGATGTGGATTGTTGCCGCTATCGCTGCCTTGATGCTGGTTTTAAGGATAAAATTCTATGAATCGCCCACCTGGCTCCTGAATCACGGAAAAACGGAAGCGGCAGAGAAAGCAGTGCAAGGATTCCTTGGTAAAGATGTGATGATTCCAGTTCCTGCCCAACCCGCTTCATCAACAAAAGCGGCAAATTCCTCCCCTGCCCCACAAGGCGGAAACATCTTCTCATTCATTTTCCAAAACGGGAAAAGGGTCATCCTTAGCGGAATCCCTTGGGCTTGCGAAGGATTAGGGGTATATGGAATCGGCGTTTTCCTCCCTATACTCGTCATGGCTCTCGGCCTTGAGCATTTCACCGACGGGGAAGCTGAGATTTTTCATGTTGCTTCATCCGTGAAGATAACGCTCTATATAAGCTGCATCATGCTCCCGGGCTTCATCCTCGGGCTTTGGCTTATAAATAAGAAAAAGAGCATTACGGCAATTCAGTCGGTTGGTTTCTGGCTATGTGCGGCCACTTTAATCGTGCTGCTCCTTTCCTATCATTTCAACTGGAACAAATGGATTTCGATTGGAGCCTTCATGGGATTCGAATTGTTCCTTAATATGGGGCCGCACCTTATCACTTACGTGCTTCCTCCCAAGATTTATCCAGTGGAGACTCGCGGAGAGGGAGTAGGCATAGCCGCCGCAATCGGCAAGGTCGGTGCGGTGTTGGGTGTGTTCTTCATACCTATGCTTTTGAAAGCAGGAGGAGCCACTTTAGTATTGATTGTATCCATAGTGATAATGGCAATCGGAGCAATAGTCACTAACATATATGGCCATCTTGTAAAAGATGAAGCGAAAGCTGAAGCTTAGAAACTTGCATTCACATTCTTTCGAGAAGAATGTTTGGTTCAAAAGGGCGATTGTTCTGTAGCGATCAATCGCCTTTTTATTTCCATTCCCCAGGCAAATCCTCCCTCGCCATTCTTTGCCCTTACCCTATGGCATGGAGTGAGAATGGAAAGCATATTGGCCCCCACAGCGTTTCCCACTGCTTGAAAGCCGCGTTCGCATCCTATGGCTCGAGCTATGTCGGAATATGTAGCTGTGCATCCGTAGGGAATAGAGTCAATCACTCCCCATACGCGCTTTTGAAAGGGTGTGCCGCTATGGTGCACAGGCAATGTGAACTCCTTCCTCTCACCTCTCAGATACTCCCCAATCTCCTTTTCAGCATTCAGGAAAAGAGCATTCTCTCCCCTTCCGACTTCATCCTTAAATTTTCGTTTTATCCATTCCTCGCTTCCCCTATCAGAATGAATATAATCAGGGAATCCGACAAAGATTATTTCATCTTGCCGGATTCCTATTCTTATTTTCAGACACTCTATTTCAAAATCCTTTATAAGAATCATTTGGAAAGATCTAAAATGAATTAGGGATCAGAATTTTAGCTTTTTTATAAAATCCTTCAAATGAAAGATCTTCATCCAGTTTAGGCCAATGTATCCCGAAATAGGAAAGTCTATAATCAGTTCTCTCCTCCGTCGTAGCATTGTTTAAACGAGGATATTCAGCAAAAGTCTCTTCACCAATTATGCCATCCTTAAACTCAATTACAATAGAAGTGGTTGATATGATTATTTTATTAATATCGTTTTTATTTTTCATCATTAACCCACCTTTTAAATAGTAGTTTTTAATCAGAACCGAATTTTGTGGCGTGTGGCTTGAAATGAAATCTTCTTAAGCATGAAGATAGGAATGGTAGCGCCAATTGCCATGCCGAGGAGAATGAAAAAACAGGTCAGGCCATTTGTTGCGAAAAGATAGAAATCCTTTTCAAACATCCCTTCCGATGAATGATACATGCACATCACAAGTCCGGCAAACGTCTTGTAGGCATAAATTCCCGGAATCATCGGAAGAAGTGAAGGGAAAAGATAAGTTTCAGCAGGAACTTTTGTCTTAGGCGATAAAAGCACTGCCATAACTCCAATGAGGAATGAGGCCAGCGTAGTCGCAATTACAATATGCACACTCATCCCGGGACCTTTCATCAGAAGGAACCGGAAGGAATGACCTGTGGCAGCAATTAATGCACACCATAGGTAAGCTTGCCTGGGAGGACGGCTTATAGCCGAAAAACCGATGGCGGCTATAGCGGCAAAAAATCCGTCTTGCAGCATTTCCCATATAATTTCCATATATTAAATTCCTTTTTGTCAGTGAAGTAAATCTACCTTAAAATATATGTACCCCTGTAAGCAGTATCCCTAACCCGAGTCCGAAAGAGAGACAGAAGGTCAAAACAAGCGCATTCATCAATCGTCCGAACGCACAAATATAATGGCGGTCGAGCATATCTGAAAAAGAATTGATGAATGGTATTCCGGGAACAAGGTATAAAACACTCGTGGCGAATGCTACATCGGGTGTGGAGCTAAGTCCAAAGAGGCCATCGCATGCAGCCAGAACTGATGATACGAATGCACAGGCCACAACCGTAAGCCGATAATCAACCCCCCTTTTAGTTAACAAAATTTTTAATATATATCCAACAAAGGTGGCCACGAACACAACAGCCATCGCAATCCAATCTCCATTAAAGAGACGGCAGAAAGCAGCATTGGCACATGCAACGATAATCGGAAGGTTGAATATATTGTGATAAGGAATATCAACAAGCCTTTCAAAAACCTCACGCGCCTCCTCAAAGCTTATCTTTCCATCGGCAATCTGCCAGCTTAACTTGCTAAGCCTCGTGTTTAGGTCAAAGCTTATGGGGCCCTCTCCGATAGAGGCAATGGCAGTCACCACCTCATGGTATCCGGGATCGTGAACAGTAAGATGAATATGTCGGGGCAGGATGGTTATCTCCACATTCATGCCGTAGGCTTCGGCAATTCGCGTGACATTCTTCTCAAGCCGGATGCAAGTGCTCCCGCTTGTAAAAAGCCGTGAACTGTAATTTGCAAGGAATGCACACATCTCGGTGGCCGGGATGGTGCATTCCTTTCTGATCATTTCTGTCATTTCCATTCCTTCATGTTCCATTGAAGTGACTCTATAGTTTGTAAAAGGCCTGTCTCATCAGGAACACATGCAAATTTATCATCTCCAAGGGAACTCAGGAGGCACAGGCTTCCCCTTAATCTCCATCCTCACCTTCGAACAGAATTCCCTGACAATCTTCTTGACGGGACCCGGTTCCATTCCAAGAACCTTAAACAATAGGCCTGCATCATTGGGAAGATGAGTGATTCCTACCGCGAGTTTCTTATCCTTATCGATAAAGGCATCTGTGGCCTCGTAAATCTTGTCGGCGTGCTCCTTGGGAGTCATTACGATAACGTTGGCAAAGACATCATATTGACCCATCACTCCTAACTGACGCACAGGCACGACATTCGGATCGATAACGAACTTTTCGCGGAAAAGCTGTTCACCGTCAGGTCGCTCGCCATGACTGCACACCGAAAGGATATCAAACTGAAAAAGTTCTCCCTCCTTATAATATTTCCGGCCACCCATATATATTTCCGAATAGAACACGGTGGCAGAAGGATGCACATTCAGACGGGTGTCGCAGATGAAACGCGTATGTTTGCAAGGGATTACAGGCTCAGGCATGAATTCAAGATACGCCCCCTCTTCCAGCACGATGTTCTGAATCATTCCGGAATAATTGAAGCGCATCTCGGCAAGTTTCGTTGCAGCGCCGGTAGAGACCCATGCAATGGCATCCTTTTTCACCGTTATATCTTGCTGATAACGGTCGCCGTCAACGTTCGGCCCTCCGGAGGAGAGTATATACAGGCAGGGCATCTCGGGCATCTCTTCATCAAAATAAAGCTCCTGCTGTGCAATGAGCGGCACACGACGGTCAAGGTCACGGAGAATGCTTTTCCCACGGGGATCGAGTTCAAATCCAAGACGAAGATAACCATGCTTTCCAGGAGCCCCTACATACATCTGCGGTGGTTCCTTAAGGTAAGGCTGCATCTCCCTTGCGTGAGAGAAATCCACTTCAGGGATAGTGTTATCCTTTAATTTTTCAACTGGCTTAAGCGGCATAAGTAAGTATTAAAAATAACTTCATTCATCTATTATCAACACCTACAATCAACCCTCCTTTTTGTCAAAAAGCGCCATCTTGAAAATGAGGTCAACAAGTTCTTCAATCCCTTCCCCTGTCATAGCATTGGTGAACACGAAAGGTTTTCCGGGACGCATGAGCTTGGAATCATGATCCATCACCTCAAGGCTTGCATTAACGTAAGGTGCAAGATCTGTCTTATTGATCACAAGGATATCGCTCTGAGAGATTCCCGGGCCATCCTTACGTGGAATCTTGTCGCCGGCCGCCACATCAATCACATAAATAAAGAAATCAACAAGAGCCGGACTGAAAGTCAAGGTAAGGTTGTCACCTCCCGACTCGATCAACACTATATCTGTGTCAGGAAATTTATCCTCCATCTCCTCGACAGCCGCAATATTCATCGACGGATCCTCCCTTACGGCTGTGTGAGGGCATGCACCGGTTTCAACGCCTATGATCTTATCTTCTGCAAGCACGCCCTTCAGAGTCTTGCGCACATGTTTTGCATCTTCTGTGGTCACTATATCATTTGTGATGATAAGCACTTTCTGCCCGAGTTCAAGAAGTCTCGGGGTGATGGCTTCAATCAGAGCAGTCTTGCCCGAACCAACCGGGCCACCTACTCCTATTCTGCATGTCTGTGACATATTATGTTATTGGTTTTAAGTTTAAAATTATGAGGGTATGACGTTATAAGGTGATAAGGTTATGGGATAACCTTAGTTCATGAACATTCGCATAGCCCCTTTCTCATGAAGGGATGCAAGGATGTCAAGTTCAGGGAAGAAAGCATTCATATCTTTCAATTCCATCTTACTTGCCTCATCATACAGCCCTTCCACCCGATCGGAAAGATCGAAGAGTATTTTCTGAGTGTCATAATGCGAAACCTTCACGCAACGTAGAGCCGCCGAAAGAACCATATTCACCACGCCATACTGATGGGCTACAAAAAGGTCTCTCTCGCTCACCCCGGCGGCAGCGTATGCAATGCCTTGAGCAATCGGGAACAATCCCGGGGTTTTCTCTGCTTTTATCTCTTCAAGCCAGCGATCGATTATGGGATTGTTGAAAAGCTTTTTTGCGAGTTCGGCAAATTTCTTTCCCATTCGCTTAAGCATCAGGCGCGCCTCGTCGTTCATCTTGAAGAGCAGGAGCATTTTGTCGGCATCTGCTATTTTGTCATAGTCACCCTCCTTAAAAGCCCTGTAAGCATGAAGGGCCGCCACTCCATCGCTATAAGCCGCTTGCAATGACTGGCTCCATACAAATTCACGCAATGTCTCGGCATCATTGACCATATTCTCAAATCCGGCTGTCTCAAGGCCGTTAGAGAATGAGAAGGTGCCTACAGGAAAAGTCGAGTCAGTGAACTGCAGCAAACGCGAAATGGCCGCAAAATGTGAATCAGTGGGTGTGCTCATGGGCTATACCGTTTTCATCGAAATGTACGTGAGTAGTGGGATGATGGTGATGGCCATCACCATGTGCATGGCTCTCGTGGCCGGCTCCTCCAAATAAACGGCGAATCTCGTGAGGCGCAAGATAAGGGATTATCTCAAGTCCCTTCTGGAACTCAAACTCAACGCCCTCAAGATGATGTGTCTCCATGACTGATAGCATCACTTTCTTATCAACAGTCAGAGGAACATAAACCTTAGTTCCTTTCACAACTGCAGGCCAATGCTGATTGCCGATAGCGTGGCCCAATTCCACCGAACGGCGAATGATTATCTCCGGAGCCTGATCGGCAAGAGAGCCAAGGTTGATAACCAGAACCGGATTCAATTCAATTTTAAGCACAGCGGCCTTTTTTGTTTCGGGGTCATAATCAATCACATCGCCGTCAACAACCTGAGTATGACGTTTCAATGCCACGGGATATTCCTCACCGCTTGTCCCTTTTGTGAGGAAACGGCTTTTCTGTGCAGTCCATTGGTCAAGGAATATGTAATCGATTTCCGCATCTGCGAGTTTATCTTTCCACTCCGCATCGCGGTTCATATTTCCCAAGATTTCGCTATATACTTTCATTCTTTTTTATATGTGAAGCTGTTTGAACAACTTCTGTTTATAATTTTATGCTAAGATAACATTTTTTCCTGAAGTTTAAAAGGATTCAGGAAGCAAAAGGCTAATTTATTTATTATTTAGCGGTAAATGTAGGTTTGAACATAATTTAAAAAGGCGAAGCCTTAGCAAGACTTCGCCTTCCTCTTTATCTTTATCTATTAATTAGCTGAACCAGTAGAGCTGAGCCAACGGGAGCTCCTTAGCCGGCGGAACAGTTGCAAGATAACCGTCAACCGTAACATCGAATGTCTCAGGATTAACCTCGATGCGTGGTGTAGCAGTGTTGCGAACCATATCCTCTTTTGTGAGCTGACGGGTGCCTCTTACAGGATAAATCAAGCTCTTGAGACCATATTTATCCTTAACGCCATTCTCAAATGCGGCCTGGCTTACGAAGCTGAAGCGAGACTTGAAGAGAGCCTCACCGAATGCGCCATACATCGGGCGCATGATCTTAGGCTGCGGAGTCGTAAGGGAAGCATTGGGATCGCCCATGTTTGCCCAGTTGATAAGACCACCCTTGATAACGAGCTGAGGCTTGGTGCCGAAGAAAGCGGGTTCCCAAAGCACGAGGTCAGCCATCTTCCCCTTCTCGATAGAACCGAGAACATCGGAGATACCGTAGCAGATTGCGGGGTTAAGAGTGATCTGAGCAAGATAACGAAGCACACGGAAGTTATCATTGCTATCGCTATCCTCGGGCAATTTGCCTCTTACCGACTTCATGTATGAAGCCATCTGGAATGTACGCATAAATGATTCGCCCACACGGCCCATAGCCTGAGAGTCGGAAGAAACCATAGAGATGATTCCAAGATCGTGGAACACATTCTCGGCAGCCTGAGTTTCCGGACGCACGCGGCTTTCAGCAAATGCCACATCAGAAGGAATCTTCGGGTTAAGGTTATGGCAAACCATAATCATATCGAAGAGCTCAGCCTGAGAGTTGATGCCGAAAGGAAGAGTCGGGTTGGTTGAAGAAGGAAGCACATTCATCATTGAAGCCACCTTCAAGAGGTCGGGTGCGTGACCGCCGCCTGCGCCCTCTGTGTGATAAGTGTGGATTGTACGGCCATCTATAGCGGCAAGAGAATCCTCTACATAACCGCTCTCGTTAAGAGTATCGGTATGGATAGCAACCTGCACATCAAACTTATCTGCAATTTCCATGCATGTGCGAATCACGCCCGGAGTAGCACCCCAGTCTTCATGAATCTTGAATCCGCAAGCACCGGCTTCCATCTGGTTGCAAAGGATTTCGGGAGTTGAGCAGTTACCCTTGCCAAGGAGACCGATATTGATGGGAAGAGCATCGATGCTCTGAAGCATTCTCTCAAGGTTCCACGGACCGGCAGTGATTGTCGTGCCGTTAGTGCCGTCGGTCGGGCCGACACCACCACCGATAAGGGTAGTGATACCGTTGGAGAGACATTCGTAAGCCTGCTGAGGGGCGCACATGTGAACGTGGCCATCGATACCGGCTGCCGTAAGAATCATGTGTTCTCCGGAAATAGCATCTGTTGAAGGACCGGTAACCAAATCAGGGCTTACACCCTTCATGATATTAGGGTTACCTGCTTTGCCGATACCGGCAATCTTGCCATCCTTCACACCCACGTCAGCTTTGACCACACCCAAAACAGGGTCAAGAATCGTTACATTAGTGATAACAAGGTCAAGGCTACCTGCTTTTGAAGTGCATTCGTTAGCAAGGCCCATGCCATCGCGAAGAGTCTTGCCGCCACCATAGACAACCTCATCTCCATAAACGCGAAGATCCTTCTCAATCTCTACATAAAGGTCGGTGTTACCCAATCTGATCTTATCTCCTACGGTCGGGCCGAAGAGCATATTGTTTTCTTGTCTTGATACTATTGCCATGGCGGATTATTTTTTAATTTCGTTTTCAGTATATTCCGCTTCGGCTTCCTCTTCCGTTACGGTTTTATATCCATACTCCTTAACTCGGCGCAAAGCCTCAATCTTCTTGGGATAGAATGTCGGGCTATCCTCAAGGCCGGTGTAACCGTTCACGAGGTCGTCGAATCCGATCACTCTGCGTTTGCCTGAATAAGCCACGAGCTCAACCTCTTTCTCCTCACCCGGCTCAAAACGGATAGCAGTGGTTGCAGGAATATTGAGGTGGTAGCCGTATGCCTTGCTGCGGTCAAACTCCATATATCTGTTCACCTCAAAGAAGTGGAAGTGAGAGCCGATCTGAACAGGACGGTCGCCGGTGTTGCGTACAACAATCTTTACAGTGCGACGGTTTGCGTTATATTCGATATCACCTTCGGCAAGGATCACGCCACCCACCGGAACCGGTTCCTTAGGTGTAAAACCCGGAGTGTTGGGATATGCAATCGGCGGAGTGCCGGCGAAAACGCCATTTGGCTGGGAATAAGTTGCGGGAGTTCCGCTTGTTGTATCACTCATAGTCGTGTTTCTTTTTTGTTCGAGTTTTTATGGTGTCTCACCGAGGTTAACTTGCTTGATTTAGCGCCAAAGGTGAAGTCCATAATTTAAATTCTCTTCTGTAATGTGAAAATAGATTTTCAGCGAGATAAGCTTTTCAAGTCAGCTTATTTGATGGGCTGATGAATACTTACCAAACGAGAGCCATCGGTGAAAACGGCCTCAACCTGAAGCAAGTTGATCATATCGGCAACACCATCCATAACCTGTTCTTTAGTCAGGACATTAGCTGCGTCGTGCATCACTTCCTCCACTGTTTTCCCTTCTCTCGCCCCTTCGAGCGCGCAGCTTGTTATGTAGGCAACTGCTTCGGGATAGTTCAACTTCAACCCCTTATTCAGTCGGCGCTCTGCGATGAGTCCTACCATAAGAAGCGTGAGCTTGTCTTGTTCTTTCGGCGTAAAATGCATAACTAATTGTTTTTGGAGATTGTTTTTCTGGTTTCTTCGGTCTTTACAAGAGGTTAACCGCACAAAGACCTGTAACTATTCACTATATATTACTAACATTTTTATAGCACCTTTGTTCTGATTTCACTCTAATTTATATTCATTCTAAATAACCGAATCAGCCCGCATCCTCTCCGGCTGCGGGCTGATTCAGTTTCCTAATTGAAATTAATTGAAAATTTAGAAATGAAATGTAAGAGTGTGTTTTTTAAAATCCGGCCTTCCTTTTTCATTATGGCCGATAACGTTAATTAAATTGTTAAAAACTTATCAACGACCCAGAAATTTCCTGAATACATTCTGAGAAGTCAGGACATCGTCCTTATCGTTCACGTCATTGCGAAGTTGATTGGTTTCTTCCTCTTCTGTCTGGAGAGAACCGGTGAAGAGCCGGTTGATTCCAAGGAGGATCATAACCATTGCAACCAATATGATCAATACCAACATAAATTTTACAATTGCGATCATATTCTTAAATACTAATCAGATTATTACTATTTTAATTCACCCGTGTTTTACTTCTTGACGTCTTGAAGCTGTGTTGTTTCACTTCTTATAACATTTATTTTTGAAAAGTTATGATAAAAATGAAACTTTT
>CAMWXH010000096.1 GCA_947178165.1 uncultured Porphyromonadaceae bacterium
CAATTTATGTAAAGAAGACTACTCGCTTCGCGATTATCAACAGGATGCTAAAGAAAGAATCTTTAACCAATGGGATTGTGCGGATAATATCCTATACCAAATGCCTACTGGCACAGGGGGAACTAACAGAAGCACTGCGCACCAGCAAGACCATTGATTGGCGACAGAAGGAGTCCGCACGAGCCAATAGGCGCCGCATGGTAAAGCGACTGCTCAAAAAATACAAATACCCACCGGAGGAACAGGAAGCCGTTCTTGAAACCGTTATCAAACAGTGCGAACTTTATGCAGATAATGACGAAGTAGAAACTCCTATACGGATAACAAAACCATATCAACCACTTAATAATGATTTCAGTATTGCTGCTGAACCATAAAATTGTTTAAACAAATGGCCATCTCAGATAAAGACAGAAAACGACTGTGGGCAAAATCCGGCAACCGATGTGCAATTTGCCGACAGGAACTTATTATGACAAATGATAATCAATCCGATTTAAATATCGGTGAAGAATGTCATATCGTCAGTAGTAAGCCTAATGGTTCACGTCATGAGAGTGGCTGGGAGAACTATGATGTATATGAGAATTTGATTTTACTTTGTCGTAACCATCATAAAACTATTGACGACATTAGCAATATTCTCCTATTTCCAAAGGAAAGCCTTGTAGACATAAAGTCAAAGCATGAGGCATGGGTTAAAGAAGAGTTATCTACAACAAACAAAACAGATCGTGTTGATTTGATTTCGACTGGTTCTGAATTAGCTACTATTATATCTGGATGTTATACAATGGAACGTACCAATGATCCTATCTCAAATAAAAAAGATGCAGAATATATTGGTTCAATTTGGCAAACTATCATGGATTATATGGATCTATATTCAGATTTAGAACCATATCAACAAATACAAGCGGAATATAATCTTCATGAACTATTACTAGAAATGTCTCAGAAAGGCTATTTCATGTATGGCTCTCGCGTTAGCCGGAAAAGAAAGTTTGCGAATGGTAAAACTGAAATCTGGCCTGTTGCTTTAATATATATTCGCAACACTACTACTGACGCAATATATGAAGGCACGGAATAACTACAAGGTATTTAATATATGATTGCCTCTTTTTTGAATAAAATGTAATAAATGACCATTCAATGAAAATAGATACACTTAAAGACTATATACAATCAGCGAATATAAATTTCCTTATAGGTTCTGGTTTATCGCGACCATATCTCAGCACATTAGGGAATATTGAGAATGTGTTAGCGGCTCTAAATATTAATACCACTATTGACGAACAAAAGAAAAATATCATTGCAGCCTCTGTATATAAAAAATACTTTGAGGAAGTAATGCAACCTAATCACTCCAACAATATTCCTCCTACAGGCACAAAAGAAGGAGATTATTATGAGTATGTTTTATCTCAATACAAGACATTTCTTCAGCTTTGGGCTCTAATATTGCATAGGAGAAGTAATAGCTTACTATCTCGGCAGATTAATTTATACTCTACTAATATAGACGTTTTTATGGAGAGGGCGGCAGAAGAGACAAAAGTGGAGTTTAATGATGGATTTCGTGGTTCATTAAACCCGGTATTAGATGAGACTATGTTCCAAAAGCGAGTCTTGAAAAACAGTGTTCACTTCCAGAACACTACAGAAGTCCCGACTTTTAATCTTCTTAAAATTCACGGAGGAATTAATTGGATTGAAAATGGGGATTCTATTAAAAATGACCCAACATTATCTCAAATAGCTAAAATCCAAGCCTCCATCGAAACGGCTCATAAAAGTGGAGCCGAATTCCTTGAGTTGAACGATCTGGATGCAATGATTCAAGATTATGATTTTTTAGATAATCCGGATAAAACCGAAGATTTAATAAAACCCTTTATGGAAGAATATAATCGTATGGTTATGGTCAATCCCAACAAAGGCAAATTCAGTCTTACGGTACTGGATGCACATTTTTATGAGATGATCAGAATGCTCTCAAATTCACTGGAAAAAGAAAACTCATTACTAATAGTTATGGGATTTTCCTTCGCTGATGAGCATATTCTAAATATTGTATGTAGGGCAGCCAGAAGAAATCCAACTCTTCAAATAATCATATTTGCCTTTGAAGATAATTGCGTCGAGGAATACGAACACAAATTTAAAGGTTTACCTAATGTGAGTATTTTGGGACCCTCCAATCTCTTACATGAGGACAAAAAAGTAACTTCTAAATTTTCTTTTGAGGGTATAAATACAGTTTTTAGCCTTATTAGCAAACTAATCCCTAATCGTAATTACTATGGATAATCTTGATTACGATATGCTTATCTCCGAACAATCCATTTTTAGAATCGGAGAGGTTGTCTCGGTTAGTGGAAGGGAAGTCCGAATTGCTATAGATAAGGAGAAGAATTTACCTCATCTATTCTTTCAGGGACAACTTATAAAGAATGTTTCGGTTGGGAGTTATGTAAAAATCCTCAACGGGTTCGATGTGTTGATAGCTAAAATAGAAGTAGAATATATCGAAAGAGAACGCGAAGAGGATAGGTCGAACTATACTCAACAGGGTTCTCAGGTTAAACGACTTTTAACAGCCTCTTTAATAGGTTATATGTCAGCCAGTAAATTCGTCAAAGGAGTAAAAAAGCTACCTTTAGTTGGTAATGATGCTTATATACTCAATCCTACCGAATTTGATATAATACACCGTTTTGCAGATGATTCAAATGATCAAGTTATCAGAATAGGATCTCTTTCTTCAGATGACAGAATTGTTGTAAGATTGAGTATTCAAAAATTATTCTCAAGTCACATTGGGATATTTGGTAATACAGGTAGTGGTAAGTCCTATACACTTGCTCAGTTATACAGTAGACTGTTTGATGCATTTGCAGGGAATAAAAAATTTGCGACTAATTCACGTTTCTTATTTATTGATTTCAATGGTGAGTATTCTGGCCCTAATGTTATGACAGATCAGAAGAAATCCTATCGTCTATCAACGAATGTACCAAAGGATAAAATTCCTATGAGTAAAGAATCTGTCATGGATCTGGATACACTGTGTATTTTTGCATCAGCGACAGAAAAGACACAAAGGCCTTTTATTAGCCGTGCTCTTAGCCTGTATTCCTGGATTGAAACCAAAGGTAAAGACGAGGAAGAACGGCGGCAAGTTTTTGTCAACTATCTCTGTAAGACAATCAAGTCAATTTTTTTTATGGAGGATAAATCCAAAGTAGAACCATTACTTGAATATTTATCTATTATTTTACCCCCACTAACTGATGAAGATGGATTCATAAAAGAACTCAGAGAAAGCATTTCGTACCATGAAACGCTTAAATACTATTATCTTACTGAAGATAAAGGTGCACCATATCAGAGAAATCTGAGTAATCGGAATTTACAAGACAATAAAAATGGAGAGTTAATTGAAAAAACAGCCTACTACATGCAGGCAAACAATTATGATATGCCACCTGATTTTATCACTTTCTTCATCCATATTCTATATCTTCAACTGATTGTTGACGTAAAAAATAGTAGGGCTCAAAATGACCATATTCATCCTGCCATTCAAAAACTTAAAAGCATGGTAAACAACATTTCAAAGGTTTTTGATTTTTCGGGTAAGGAAGAATTGTGGGATGGAAAGAATATTGTTGTCGTAGATTTAAGATATACGAATCAAGACACTAAGAAAATGATACCACTCTTGTTATGCCATAGTGCATACAAGAATCATACCCAGAATGAAAATCCGGACTCCCCATATTTAAATATCATTATAGATGAGGCACATAATATATTATCTTATCAATCTACTCGTGAAAGTGATAGTTGGAAAGATTATAGATTGGAAGTCTTTGAGGAAATTATCAAGGAAGGCCGTAAATTTGGCGTATTCATGACTATTGCCAGTCAAAGGCCATCTGATATTTCATCAACAATTGTTTCACAGTTACACAATTACTTTATACATCGCTTGGTGAATGAAGAAGACCTGTCTAAAGTTGCTAAAACCATTTCTTATTTAGATAAAGTATCTCAAGAATCTCTACCAATTCTTGCAACAGGTTCCTGCGTTATTGCTGGACAAGTAGCTGAGATGCCTATTATTGTACAAGTGGATATAATGGAAGATAAGAATAAGCCTGATAATGAAACTATAAATCTTCTTGAACATTGGATTCAAGACGTCAAATAAACTAATGGCATAGTCATGGATATAAATGAAATAAGAGATTATATGGATAAGAACCCAGCGTATGTAAAGACTATCCTTCTTACTACGATCAGGGCGCTTCTTGATATGACTATTGAAGTAATTCTTCAATGGAAAAAAGAAAATCCTAATGCTTGTGAGGCTGACTGCATTTCTCAGTGCAACTTACAAATGGCGACTTCTACTGTTAAATCCATTTTATCATTAGCAAAAGGTATTCATTGGGGGCAACATCAGACCATCTTAATTGATACGAATGCCTGTGCTTCATTAGTTCGATCTCTATATGAACGCGCTTTCATTTATCGTAATATTTTTATTACTACCGATAATCTAGAAGAACGAGACTTATTATTATACATTTGGGAGATAAGAGGACTGAACAATCGGCTCAACCTAAAGAATGTTCCAGAGCAGTTCAATGCCCATCAGGAAAATGACAGACAGGAGGTACTTAGATTAAGAAAGAGACTGTATGAAATGATAGGGAAAATGGAAACCACAAAGAACTCCAGAGAACAGATCGCAAATGCAATTAATAAGGATACTGCACAAATAAAGGGATTTAGATTCATAAAAGAAGATGGTAAAATTATTAAGTTTGAAAATATCTCTTTAGAGGAATCAACAAAGTACTTCTTTGATGATTCACGTATGAGGGATACTTATACCTATTTGTCATTAACATCCCATCCATCATATTTAGGACTTCTTCAATTCGGAATACGTTATAAGAATAGAAATGATGAGAATGAACTGATATACATATATCTTAGTTTAACATATCATCTATTATCAGAAATCACTCTTGATTTCTGTAGAGCTACCACTAATGCCCATAAATTTTTCGATAAATTATATCCTCTTACAGAACGATATATAAAAGATAATGTGCAACTATAATCTAGTTTGTATATTTATTCCTAATAAAGCCAATGATATTGAAAGAATCATGGATAAGAATCTTGTCATACAGATTGTGGAGGCTCTGAAAGCTTATTTAGCTTCAGGAGTGGAGGATCAGGTGGACTATCAGAAGTTCTACCTCTACTCCATCGTGACACACTCAACGGCTATTGAGGGTTCTACTGTTACTGAAATAGAGAACCAACTTCTTTTCGATGAAGGTATTGCCGCAAAGGGTCGCTCTCTGACAGAACAGATGATGAATGTCGATCTGAAAGATGCGTATCTTCATGCTTTCAAAATAGCCTCCGAGAATCCAACATATACTCCCAAGCTATTGCAACAGTTGTCTGCACTTGTGATGCGCCGAACTGGAAGTGAATACTCCACTATTGCCGGACAATTCGATTCATCAAAGGGCGAATTCCGTTTGTGCAATGTCAGTGCCGGTATTGGTGGCAGAAGCTATCTTGCATATAATAAAGTTCCACGTGCTGTGGAGGACTTCTGCAAATGGCTAAACGAGGAAATTGCCAATATAGACAAGACAGATATAGCTGCTTGTTATCGTCTGAGCTTTGAGGCACACTTCCGACTTGTGACTATTCACTCTTGGGTTGATGGTAATGGACGCACCACCAGATTAGTAATGAATATGATTCAACGTCAGTTGGGTCTTATTCCTTCCATCGCAAGAAAAGATGACAAAGGAGAATATATCCAGTCATTGGTTGACAGCCGAGAGAATGACGATTCCACCATAGCCCAAGATGCTATGCTTCGTCATCACATCGCCAATCTCAACCATCGAACTCTACAGTATCAAGAAAATGACACTGTAAATCTGCAACCTGATACTGTAAGTGACACTGTAAATTCGCAGAATGACACTGTAAACAAATTGAAGGAAGGTTTGAAGAGAATCTATATAGCCATTCAAAACAATCCGGAAATTACCCATTCACAACTTATGGAAATCTTCAACATTTCCGAATCAACTGCCAAGCGAGCAACCAGAGATCTTAAGAAACTCGGTTACATCGAAAGGGAAGGTTCAGACAAAACCGGTCGATGGGTTATTATAAAATAATATTAAAGAGGAATTGAAGATGACAACAATAGAAACATTTTCCCTTGGACAACCATTCCCTGAGAAAAGGTATATTTCATCTGGGGATTGTGTGGTACCTCGTATCACGCCTCATTCGTTTGATATTATCATGACCCTTGATAATCTTACTTTTGAAGAACGTAAGGCTATTGTATGTAACAAATTCCGCGTTTCGTTATTCGTTCATAAACAAATTCCTCACATCATTTTTGATTTTGGAATTTATAAATGTAATATCACTCTTAATATCCAGAAGATAAATAGCGTAAACCGACAAGACTGGGTCTATGACGAGGAGACGACCCTGACACTTTATCTTTTAGAGCCTAATACCGGAAATATCATCAACTTCCGTTTGATTGAATTTCCTCTAATGAAGGAACTGAAATACTTGTTGAGACTCCAATTTCCCTTATCAAAAGAAACTATAGATCAGAGGGCTCATGAAGCGGAAAAGCTGTACTCGATACAGGAAATGGAAAATTATTCCATCTTTTACGGAGAAGTTAAGGAGAGCGGAATTATTATAAATTTACCGGAAGAGGATTACCTCTTTTAATTATAGGACACCATGCAACTTAAATTAAACGGAAAACCCTACATCTATCAACATAAATGTTCTCCTAAAGACTGTGGTAGAATGCTGACTGATACTGAAATTCATGAGTTTCTCGTCAGTTGTTTAATTGAATCATTTGAGAAGAGGGGCACAAGATGTATTCGGCATACTCCTGATTTTAATTCGGGAGCCGACTTCTCTTATATCAAAGTTGGTAAAACTGTCTGTGGAATAGTTTATTATGTATCCGAAAGGGACGATAAGAAAATTTCCGATCTATTCAATGATTTATTTTCATCACGGTTTTATGATCTGTACCCTCAATTGGCAGATGGATATGAGAACCATGGCTCTATTCCTATCTTTTTCATGACTGAAATGAAATGTCTCGATAACAGAACTAACGAGCCAATTGCAGGTGGTCGCTATGAAATAAAATTCTCCCCAATACAAGTATTGGAAAATAGAATTCCCACCAAAGGTGATAATATTTCAGAGTATTTAATGTATAAAGGTTATGCCTCCAGCTGGCAGACGGGAGATACTTCTTTTATGAAAGATTATGTATCATCATATTTTCATGGATATTCTGATTTTTCCTTTGATGAAATAACATCTAAAGAAGAACTGTTAACTCGTGTATCCTGCAAGCATGAGCAAATAACTACTACACATCAGTCAATCTCTGCATTGCTTATCAAGGATAAAGATAATGGCGAACAAGGTATTTTAATCAGACTTGGAGAAAAAGATACATGCTTTGTTACCCTATCATTCTCTAAATACCGAATTTCCGGTTCTCATACAAAATCTGTTCCTTCAAACTATGAGCACTGGAATAAAGCATACGAATTGTATGAAACCCATGGTGATCATCATGCCCCTTTCGTGAATGATGAAGAACTGCGCGGTTTTCTGAATGTCATGATGAAAGACTCTTCTTTATGCCTTATGCTTGATACAGAAGTAAAGTTTGATGATAATGAACCTCTTAAAACAAAGGTTGCATCATTGAAATATATTTACAATGAAGATATAGACGATATTGCGTACCTTGCGTTAATAGCCTATAACCCATTAGATAATAGCAACGTTTTTATATCTTGCTATCCGTATTTGAAAGGTTCTCCGGTAAAGGTAGAGATATTAGATGTGCTGGAATGGGATAACAGACTTGAGGCCACAATCAAGTGTCGATATAGCGACAACGACGAAGAATTTGATTTTCACTTCTTCGCAACCGACTATTACTTTAATAAAGATCAATATAAGATTGGGAAAGAATTAGAAATATCAATCGCAGCCACATCCGGCAATGTTAAGGAAGCTTCCAAAGGATTCTCTTTTGAAGGTAAGCAAGCAATGGATTTTCTTGCAAAGATCGGCGAGAAACCAACTTATAAAGAAAATGGTGAAGTTGAACCGATTAAATTCAGCACAGAGAATCTTGTCGCCTTTCTCCCTAATGATGAGAAATGTCCTGATATGGCTGAGTTTCAATCTCCCACGCGCGATCTAATGTACGACAGCTTTTATAATAATTCTGTTAACCGCTGTGTAATCAAGATGCACAATAATCCGAATCTTGAGGTGCCATTATATTTCAATGATGAATTCACGCCTAAGAATGGTGAACCAATAATGGGATGGCTATGGCTTTCCGGTCGATTTTCCGATCCTTGTGGATCATCACGTTCTCCAATGAAAATGCTTGAAATTCTTAAGAAGGAAAAAACATCTTCGAATTTCATTGAGGCAATCTCAAAAGTAATTTATAGACCGCTTGTAGATGTCACTCCCCTTCTTGGTACGCTCAAAGATTTATCTATACCGGAGGAAAAACATCTATTTGCAGTAAGAATCGGAAATAGTGACCGATTCTGTTATGAATTATTTGCAGCTGACTTCTCTCTGCTTACAACCGTTAATGGGTTAATCAATAGAGATGGTTTCATTCCCCAAGAATTTGAATACAAATTCAAGAATTTAACACAAGAACTAAATGCCGTTTTAAATGGCAATGGAGTAAATTCAGTGTGGCAATCCTTTCTGCTGTCAATAGCAGGAAGATATATGCCGTTTAATAAGGTATATTCCAGCAAATTCTACTACATTCTTACGAAGGAGGATGCGGAGAAAAGCTCAAAGGCGATGAATGGCCGACTTGATTATTTTTCCTTACTGCCGGTTTTCTCGAAAGAAAAAAATGGCAGTGGGTATTTCTCAGTAATGCTATGGGATAATGGAGAGCTCTATCGTCAAGTATATACCTATACAGTCAGGAAAAATAAAATCTCTTTCCAATTTGATGAGTCCTATAAAGTGTTTGACTCATTTAATACAGAACGCGACGATTCACATATCTTATTCAGAGAATAGGGGAAACTTTGTCGACCCTAATTTTATATGCTTTCAAAAATTTTTATCGGACAGCAATAAAAATTTTATTATATTTGCAATCTAAGGGACGACTCTCCAAGTACAATTTTACAACTAAAATCGTGTCTCTTCAAAAAGAGGTGCCAAATTATTCCGACCTATGGCCAATAATAATATCAGTGTAAATAAACAGACTGTCATTGAACTTCTTAAAAGCGGTAAGGATCATCGTTTCCTAATACCTGAGTATCAGCGACCCTATGCGTGGGGAGATGATGAGGTTATAACATTGTTTGACGATCTCTGGGAATTTTCAATAGAGAGAACGACACCGGAAGGAGCTAAGACATATTTCCTTGGAAGTATCGTCTCTTATGAGAATTCTAATGGAGAGAAGGAGATTATTGATGGACAACAGCGTATCACATCCTTGTTTCTGCTACTACGCGCCGTATATGCGAAATTAGAGAATGAACAGAATAAGACTAAGGAAGTAATCAACTTCATATCTAAAATTCAACCTGCTCTATGGCTTGAGAATGAATTGACGGGGGAAGTGGATAAATCTAAGACTCTTCTACATTCTGAGGTCGCCACCGATAAAGGAAATGAAATACTTCGCAAAATCTTGGAGACTGGCGAAGCGGATAAGGATTCAAAGGATAACTATTCCCATAACTTCAATAAATTTATTGAGTTATATGAAAATAAAGCTGTTGATAATCCTATGCACATGTATCAGTTTATCAATGCTTTGCTTAACTATTCCATCCTTTTACCAATCTCGGCTGATAGTCTGGACACCGCACTGACAATCTTCTCAACACTTAACAATAGAGGATTGCCTCTATCGGATGCCGACATCTTCAAATCGGAGATTTATAAAAAACTGTCAGCATCTGAAAAAGGTATCTTTGCTAAGAAATGGAGAGACCTGGAAGAGGAGGCGGCCGACTATGACGAGAGTATTCAGTCACTCTTTAACTATCATATGTTTTATCTTCGTGCTCAGGAGGGCGACGTAAAAACTACCACTCCTGGTGTCCGTAAGTATTTTACAGAGAAAGATAAGAATCGTCTGAACGCAGAGATTATCGATACACTTGCAGAGAGTCTTAAACTATGGAAAGTAATTCGAAAAGGTGAAGTTCTTTCCAATGAACCTTGGAGTTCGAATAAGGACATCCTGAAAGCATTGGATATTCTGGTATCTTATAATAATGAGTTTTGGAAATATCCAACTCTCATCTTCTATAATCAGCATAAGACTAATCCTGAATTTGAGAAATTATTTCTAAAATTTCTCCGGAAATTGTGTGTATTATTGGTAACACGTTATCTGCAGGCACCCACAATATCGGCAGTAAAAGATTCGATTCTTAAATTAAATGCAGCTATCATCAAAACTCCTGAACCAGACTTCGTTGCTGGATTCAAGACTGATACGTCAGAAGAAGAGGCCAAAAATCTTATCGTTATGCCTCCTCGCTCTATGGTAAGGATGCTTCTTAAGATTTTAGCTTATGAAAACTCTAATCAGTTAGATTTATTACCTGAAAAATGGGAGATTGAGCATATCTTCCCTCAGAAATGGAATACAGGTTTCTATAATTTTGAAATGTCGGATGATGAGGTCAAAGCGCAACTTGAACATCTCGGTAATAAACTTCCACTTGAAAAGTCGCTTAATATAAAGGCAAGCAATGGATATTTCGATAAAAAGAAAGAGCAGTATAGTGAGTCTAAGATTGAAGCGACAAAAGAGTTCGGCAAATCAGCCATTAGCGACTGGTTACCTTACGATATCGCTGACCGTGATAAGCAGATAAGTGAGCAATTGACCTCTCTTTTCGGATAATGGGTATCTGATTACGAATCTATAAACAATACCTCGGTCAGACCTGTTCCGACTCCCGAACAAGAAGAAATGTTACGTCAACTCCGTGAAGCAGGAATCATTCCTTGATCAAGATATATTCATATTCTGAAGTTTTTCCCAAGCTATATCCTACATTGAAAATATCGTATGCACCGAGTAAATTTATATGGAATGGAGTCGTGACGGGCGGGGGGGGGGGGGTCTGGAGGGGTGGTTGGGTGCGGGGGGGGAGGGGCAGGTGGGGTGGCGGGGGCTGGGGGGTGGGGTCGGGGGGG